>CAYNMW010000005.1:35715-53230 GCA_964398295.1 uncultured Saprospiraceae bacterium
ACCTCAGTCGGCTTTTCATCGATTATTGCCTGCAATTTTTGAATCTCGCTTTCTCTGGTTTTAATGTCGTTTTCTAATTGCTTGGTCGTATTATTCAAATTGGTAATGATAACATCTGTGTCTTCCTTCACCTTAGCAATCTCTTCTTCCATGTTTTGAAGCTGTGATGCATGAGCCAATAATTCGGACTCTTTCATTCGCAATTCATTATTCAAATTGTCAAACTTATTGGTCCATTCATCAAGTGCCCCATCTTTTTGACTATTGACTTCTTGCAACTTAACTTCTGCCAATTCCAGTTTTGAATGTGTTTGGTCCAACAAATCAGATTTTTCATTGAACTTTACCATTAAACTGTCATACTCACCCTGAAGCTCATTCAATTTAACATCTCTTTCACCCGAAGCAGTTTCAATTTGTTTTTCAAGTTCTGCTAAAGAAGCTTTCACATCTGCGAGCTCTTTATCCTTCTCATCCAAAGTAGACTTTAATTGTGCTACTTTACCTTCTAAGTCACCGATCTTTTGATCTTTTTCTTCAATCGCCTTTTGACCAGTTTCATTTTTTGCAGAAAGTTGACTACGTAAGGATTCTAGTTCTGAATCTTTATCAGCCAATGATGATTGCAATCCACCAACCTCATTTTCTTTCACTTCTGCTGCTTTCGCTAATTGCGCCTCAAGTTCCTTTATTTTCAACTGTTGCTTTTCTAGCTCGGCATCTTTAGTAGGAATTTGGTCTGTCTTAGCAACAAGATCGTTTCTCTCCGTTTGCCAATTTGCAAATTTTGACTCCCAATCTGTATTAGATGCTTTTAATTTGCTTAAATCGGCATCAAATGAATTCGCTTTTTCGCCAAGTTTTTCATTATCATTTTTTAGCCTTCCATTTTCAACATCAAGACTCTCCAACCTCTTTTTATCAGCATTACTAGTTGCAACAAGTGATGAATATTTTGTATCTAATTCTTTTAGGTCAGAATAGATTTTGTTTTCTGTCTCTTTTGAAGTCGTTTTATATTTGTTGTAATCTGATTCTAGTGTATCATACTTTGTGCGAAGGCTTTTATACTCTCCTTCTCTTGTTTCGTACTTGCCTCGGTAATCTTTTAAAGATAAATTCAAATTGTCAAAGTCCCCTTTAAGTGAATTATGTGAACTGCTTAGGGTTTGATATTCAGATACCTTAGAATTATATCTACCATCTAATTGAGTGTATGAATGTTGTGATTCATCTAATTTAGCTGACCATTCTTCGACAACACCTCCCATCAACGCCTCTCTTATCAACCAACCAAATAAGGCAGCTCCCAACAAAAACAATGGCAGCAATAACCAAAAGCTACACCATCCGAGAACAAAAGCGATAATTGCTAGAATAATTACGATTATTAATATTATAGGAATAATTCTCATTTTTCTTAATTCTTGTTTTGAGATTAATTATGATTTAAAACTACTTCTACTCTTCGATTAAGAGCTCTTTCTGCTGCAGTACTATTTGTATTCAGTGGATTATTAGGTCCGAATCCATTGGTAGACATTTTTGATCCAGCGATTCCGTTATTGACAAGAAAGTCCTTGACAAAATCTGCACGTTGAGCAGACAGATTTATGTTCCCTTGCAGTCCACCGACATTGTCTGTATGACCATCGATAGACACATTACTACCTGATACATTGTCTAGATAATAGACGATATCTGCAAAATCTTGTTGCTGTTGTCCTGTAAGATTTACTGAATTCTGTCCAGTATTGAATCTAAGTGTAACAGCTGGTGCCTGATCAATTAATCTCGTTTTTATATCCGCTAATCTGTTCGCTCCTGTATTTGATAAAGCGCCAAACGAAAAGTCAACACCCTTATTCAATATATTATTGGTATTGATATTCGAATCTGGAACTACAGCACTAGCCATTGTGATTTGACCAGCAGCAACGCCTAACCCAATTAAATAATTCTTGACGTCATTGGCTCGAGCCAGACCAAGATTGCTAAATATACCACTGTATGATTCTGCTGATGAGTACTTACCCGTGATTTTCAACTCCCTGTTAGGGTTGTTAGAAAGATAATTAACAGTCTCATTCATACAATCAGAAGAGCTATCGCCTAATCGATTGAGTGCTGATCTATTAAAATCAAATGTGTTAGGACAAGCAGTTCCGAATCTCGCTCCGTCACTTATTTGCCAACCTGAAATTGCTTTTTTTGCTGGAGCTACAGCTGTTGCGGCTTTATTGAACCAACAAGTCTTACAAAAAAATAAACTAAATAGAATCCAAAGGATAAGTAAGATGATAAGCCAAGGCAAGTATTTCCTTTTCATTAATGATACATTCGGTTAATTAGAAAATTTAAGTCTTTATTAAGACAACGCATAGATGACATTAGTAACGAATTTAACATATATTTTTTTTAAGTTTTTAAAAAGGCTCGTTGATTTAAACCTATAATTAAATTCAACGTATAAACACTATACGCTTCATAGCTTTATACATTATTCTATGTTATAATATGTTTGGCACGAAATTTCCATCTACTTAAAAAAAGCCTAATAAATGAAACTTACGCCTATTCTGCTCTTGGTCTCCATGATGATTGGTTGCAAGTCTACTTCCGGCCTCTTAAATCATGAGTATCCTAAGTCAGTAGATACCTCAGACAGACAAATCATGTTACAAGACAGAAAGGAATACCAAATCAACGGTGTCCATGCAGATAATCTATTTGAAGGAGCGCGTCTAAACAATTTTACTCAAATTAATCATTCATTATATAGAGCAACAATTTCACCTGAAAACACTCCGATAAATGCAAGCGCCTATTACGCTCTCAGGATTTGGTCCGAAGAACCAAAAGACATCGAACTCGAGTTGTATTATACAGAACACGAACACAGGTATATCCCAAAATTGAGCTATGACGGCGTCCATTGGATCACAATGCACGAGTCGGATTTTGATACATTGAAGGCTCCAAACATTGCAACACTCAATCTTCAACTTTCCGATCAAAAATTATTTGTTGCGGGACAGGAGCTACACACGATGAAGCATGTTAGAAAATGGATTGATAAGATCCAACAACACCCACATGTTCATCATTCAATAATAGGGGAAAGCAAAATGGGGAAAGACATGCACTGTGTTGACATCTACTCTGGACAAGCGCAAAAGAAAAAAACGATTATCGTTATGGGTCGTCAACATCCTCCTGAAGTTACGGGTCATTATGCAATGGAAAGTTTTGTGGAAGAATTACTACAAAACAATGCACTAAGTAATGGTTTTAGAGATCAATTTAGGATTTTGGTGTATCCCTTAATGAACCCAGATGGAGTCAATGAAGGACATTGGAGACATAATGCTGGTGGTATAGATTTGAATAGAGACTGGGCCCAGTATGTACAGGAAGAACCGCGAACGGTTGCTACTCACATGGTAAGGACCGTAGAAAAATCAAACAATACTGTATTGGTAGGCTTAGATTTTCATTCAACTCAAAAGGACTTATATTATACGCTGACTCCAGACCTGGCCTCAAATGTCTATCCGTTCAAAGATTATTGGTTAAGAGGCATAGACAATACATTCAAAACATATACTCCTGATGATCGACCAAATGGATTAGAGTCACCTATATCTAAAACGTGGTTTTATCAACAATTTGGAGCTGAAGGCATTACATATGAAATTGGTGATGAAACACCACGCGAATTCGTTAGAGAAAAAGGCAAAACTGCAGCTATCGAAATGATGCAGCTCCTTATCTTAGGAGGCGAAAATTAGAACATCAAGCTAATTTTGGTCAATGCTTATTTTTAAATGATTAGACCTTGAGACACATATATTCATTTTTTCTTGGCGTGACTGTCCTGTTCATTAGTTGCAAAACAAATCAACCGTTCGTGCAGCCTACAAGCAGTTCTGTTACCATCGGACCAGCTATTCAGATTGACAAGACACCATTTGGTTTTGGTGTTTGTGAACCTAGCATTTGCATCAATCCTACAAACAAAAATCAAATAGCAGCGGGATCAATATTGAATTGGTCCTATATTTCTAATGATGGCGGAATGACATGGTCAAAAAGTGGCCTAGAGTCACCTTATGGTGTTCATGGAGATCCGGTTGTTAGGATTGACTACAATGGCGTAATTTATTATTCTCATTTATCTAATCCGGATAATGCTGCTTTTAATAGTGAAGCATTTTTAGATCGGATTGTTGTCCAACGATCTCTGGATTTTGGACAAAGTTGGAATGAGGGTACTTTTCCCGCTGTGAGGGGGAGCCGCGATCAGGACAAGCAATGGATGGCGATACAAGCCAAAACCAACCATCTTGCTATGACATGGACTGAATTTGACGAATATGGCAATGAAGATCCCACTTGTAAGTCGAGAATTTTGTTTTCGAAATCCACAGATAGTGGTCTTTCATGGAGCGAACCCATTTCAATTAATGAATTAGAGGGGAATTGTATTGACGATGATGACACTACAGAAGGAGCAGTACCGTCATTTGGCATCAATGGAGAAATCTATGTTGCCTGGTCATATAATGATGAGATCTTCTTTGACCGATCCATGGATGCAGGACAAACATGGCTCGATACCGACATTGTAATTGCACAACAACCAGGAGGCTGGAGTTTTGATATACCAGGTATATTACGATGCAATGGAATGCCTATAACAGGTGTAGATCACAGTCAAAGTGCTTATAGAGGAAGGATTTATGTCAATTGGAGTGATCAACGCAACGGTAAGGACAATACTGACATTTGGTTAATTCATTCTGATGATCAAGGTAAAAACTGGTCAAATCCTATAAAAGTCAATGACGATGATACTGAAAAGCATCAATTTTTCACATGGATGGACATTGATGAAAAAACAGGCTATCTTTATGTAGTCTTTTATGACCGTAGGAACTATAACGACAACCAGACTGATGTGTATTTAGCATACTCTATGGATGGAGGTCAGACGTTCACCAATTCAAAAATTAACACCCATACATTTATACCAACTGAAAAAATATTTTTCGGAGACTACAATGACATCTCAGCGTTTGATGGTAGTGTAAGACCTATCTGGACGCAATTAGATGGATTAGAATTGAGTGTCTGGACTTCAGTCATTGAAGTATCTGACAACTAATGTCAGCTTAATAGTAAGTAGTTAAATCATGCATGGGTTACCAAAGTTTTTACACCCCATATTGAAAATCGGTGTAAAAGCAAATACAGATGAGTTTGAACAGAGACAGTTGATGAATTTCAACAGTCTACTCCTATTTGGTGCTATGGCCTTATTCCTTTCCTTGAGCACCAATCTAATTTCACAAACTTGGACAACATATGATAACATCATTTATTTAGGAGGATACTCCATAATAGCTATTTGCTTATTCTTAAATAAGATCGGAAAGTTTAAAGCAGCAACCATTATTACCCATTTAGGCATAAGTGCTTTGTTCTGTTTAGGTGGGCTGCATACTGGCACCATTTTTCTTTGCTGCATGATCAATCTTGTTTGGATGGTTATCTCTTTTCGATTTTGGCAAAATTCACGTGAAACCATCATATACTCTCTGATTCAACTTGCTTTTGTCATTGGTACAATTTTCTTTGTTAGCTCACAAGATTACGGATACAACACTCAGGGATTCAATCCGATTGTTAGAAGTATAGTGTTCGCACTATTATTCATGTTTCTCTTTACCATGACTAAACTTTTTACAGACCAAATCAGAAGTTACTTCAATAAGGTAAACGAGTTGGTGGTAGAATTAGAAAAGAAAAATCAAAAGATCGAAATGGCCTACAATGACATGGAGCAGTTTGGCCACAGAATATCTCATGATTTAAAAGCACCACTTCGCAACATGAATACATATGCCGTGTTGCTTAAAAAAGATGCTGCAAAAAATAAAACGGACAATTTGGAAAACTATACAAGTGAGATATATAACAATGGTATCAAATTGACTAAAATGATCGATGATGTATTGGCTTATTCAAAGCTGAATGCAAGTGAAACAGAACAAAGGGAATTAGTCGAACTCGACGAACTGATCAAACCCATTCGCGACAACATGAGTCGCATTTATCCAAATTCCATTATAAAGCTACCATGCCATGGACAGTTGATTGGTTCGAAAACAAAACTTACCATGTTGATGCAAAATTTGATAGAGAATGGCATTAAGTACAACAAAAATGAAAAACAAGAAATAGACGTCAGTTATCAAAGGCAAAATGGTCATTACATCATAACTGTTGAAGATAATGGTATTGGTATTTCTGAAGATTATCATGATCAAATTTTTAATCTATTTAGTAGATTGCATTCTGATAGCGAATATGAGGGAACAGGTATTGGCTTATCCACCTGTAAAAAGATTGTCGAAGAACATCTGAATGGCGAATTAAGTGTGTCGAGTAAAGTTGATCAAGGATCTACATTCACGATTAAAATCCCAGTCAAGCATTAACATACATTCTAAAACCATTGGACACATAATAAAATTGATCGAGCGCACATGAACATAATTTTTATAGATGATGATAAAGCTGCACATACCTACCATTCTCTGATGTTAGAGGAGGCAGACATCGCAGTGAGAAATGAAGAGCATTTCTACAAAGTCCAAAATGCCATTGACTATCTTAAAGAACTCATTAACACATCTAAGCCAGAGTTATGGCCACATCATATATTTATGGATTTGAATATGCCAATGTTATCAGGGTATGATTTCGTGGATGCCTATGAGCAATTGGAGCACCCATTTGATGATCCTTTTATTGTATTGGTATCATCTACCAAAAATCAAAAGGATATGGATAAAATAAAAGACATACCTCTAATCACAGGATTTGAAGAAAAATTTTTAGAAAAAGAATATTTTCAGTCCTTAACAGCAGAATCTTGATCTTCGCTACAAGTACAAAACAAATTGTCTGAGTAATTTTGTTCAACAAGTTTATATCCTTTCCTATATGGATATGCCCCACCTTTTCCTAGATAGACTTCATTTAGAGTAAACCAACAATTGAAGTCGAACGAGCTGCCTATCGACAACTCATTGGGATTGCAAAAGTCATTAACTGATGGTTGGCAAGAAGTTGTCATCAATCCAGATGCAATGTCTCTTAATATTTCTTTTATATCAATCTTATACTTAGTAACAACTTCCTCATTAATATTTGTAACAAATCTTCCATAAGGCTCACCATTTCTGATTATAATGCTCTCTTCAAAAGAGAACTTAGAAATGATGAATGTTCGAATATCAGCAACACGTAAAAATTGGGGATCATTTTCAAAATCTAACATGTAAAATTCCTTTGTAAAGTTATTGGCCTTAACATTATAAAACTTCGGAGAAACGGGAGCCCGTCTGGTATCAATCCAAACCTCATTTATCATATCTTCAAAACCCAGCATCTCTTGTCCTCTGTTTTCAGATGCCTGGGTGCACTTTATCCTGATTTTATCTGATTTGGCTTTATAATACAATCCTGGTTTGAGTGATGGCAAAGGTAGGGTATAACTATTGTGTAATTCCCATTTTCCTTCAAAAGCACTGCATGGACAATATTCCTGAACATCTGATTTTAATAAGTAGGGAGAGACATAAGCTGCATCATATTCCTGATCAAAAAACTCAGAGAGTATATGCTGCCTCGTATCACCTGAGTTTGCGGTAACTACATTCTTGTTTGTCAACCATAAATAAAGAAATAGTAGGCTTAGTAATGCTAAAGCTGTTACAATAATTTTTAAGGATAATGATGATTCTGAAGAAAGACTATTCTCTTCCAGATCAGCTACTTTTGTTTCTAAAGATGTTTTTTCATCGAATACTTTATCATGTGTATTTAGTTGTTCTACATTCTTTATTGCCCTGACATACATTCCTTCAGTTGCAGATCCTGAAATTAATTTACTGAACTGGCTATTGCTTATACAAAGTTCGCCTGCAATCTCTCCAAAGGCTGTTGTACCAAATTTTGAAGTTATTTTTTCTCTTACTCCATACCTGAGTTCCAAAATTTCAATGAAGTTTTCTTGTAGACTCATGGACTAAAGGTAAAACTTACGGTGTAAAATGGTGTAAAACAGTATAAAATACTGTTTTCCATAAAAATTAAAGAATTTAATAGTTGTTTTAAACAAAAATTGAATCATATATTCGCTTCTGTGAATCTTTACAGGTTCAACGATTTATATGTTTAAACTTTTATCATGAAAAATTATTTACCTCTTTTATTGTGTTTTACACTTTATCTCATTTTTACAAACACCTCTCAAGCCCAAATTTCTGGTAAGCTGTTAGACGAGAATTCTGCAGAACCTCTTATTGGCGCAAGTATTTCCATTAAAGGCACATCAACCGGAACAACCACAGATTTTGACGGAAATTTTTTGATAGATGCCGTTCCTGGAGATGTTATGGTTATTTCTTATACTGGATTTGACACCAAAGAAGTAACAGTAGACAATAGGTCTGCATATGACCTCACCTTATCGCAAGGTGTTTCTCTAGATTTAGTAACAGTAATTGGATCCAGGGGTAAACCACGTACTGATGTCGAAAGACCAGTACCGGTTGATGTGGTTAATGCAAAAGAGTTAGCTGCAACAGGTCAAACAGACCTAGGGCAACAGGTACAATATACCTCGCCGTCCTTTAATTCTGCTAAATATGGTGTTAACGGTACCACAAACTATGCAGATCCTGCCTCATTAAGAGGTCTTGGTCCCGATCAATCACTTGTGACACTTAATGGCAAACGAAGACATCAATTCTCGACTTTGAATTTAAACGTAGCACCTGGACTTGGAAATGTCGTTACAGATTTAAACAGTGTGCCATCAGGTGCAATAAAGCGAATTGAAGTCTTGAGAGATGGTGCCGCTGCTCAATATGGTTCGGATGCAATTGCAGGAATCATCAACTTAGCCTTGAAAGACCAAGCGGATGGAGGCACTTTTGTTACAACGGCTGGTGGTCATATTTCCTCGCCTTCTGATGCTGCTTCTGCCGGAAGAAATTTTAACGATGGTTTCACTATAAAAAGTTCATTGAACTATGGTTTCGGTCTTGGTAAAAAAGGTAGTTTTTTCAATTTTACTCTGGAACATTTCAAATTCAGTGGTACAAATCGTTCTGATTTTTATACCGGTGCACTATATCCATCAGTACCAGAAGACCAACCTAGAGATGCCTCAGGTAACATTATCCCAGATGAAGATTATCCATACTTTACCGAGGATCCAAGAGGTGAAAGAAATATTTATCCTGATGGCGACTTCGTAGTCGGCAATTATGGAAGTAATGAAAATGAGACTAGACAAGCATTTGGCAACTTTAATTATCCGCTCTCGAATGGTTTGAATGTATACGCATTTGGAGGATACGGAACAAAGGAAATAACAGCGTTTGGATTCTTTAGAAATCCAGGTAGATTTAGTAGAGCAGCACTAACAGTTTTTCCTGATGGCTATGTGCCGATTTCACCTGGTGTTACAACAGATTTTTCCTATGCTGTAGGAATCAATCGAATATTAGACGGGGAATGGAATGCAGATTTGTCCTACTCAAAAGGCAACAACAAATTGGATCTAGACATATTTGACACGACTAATCCTTCGTTTGGCTCCGCCACAGAAACATCTTTTCATGTAGGCACATACAATTTTGAACAGGATATTATCAATCTTGATATCAGTAAAGATTTAGGTGAAGTTGGCTCTTTGATCGGCGTTAACCTGGCTTTTGGAGCACAATATCGAAACGATAGATATTTTCAGACAATTGGAAGTTTTCAATCTTTCACAGCGGGCCCATTGGCCTCTGAAGGAAAAGATGTAGGATCAAGTGCCAGACCTGGGATTGCAGATGAAAATGAATTAGACAGAAGTAATGTGGGTATTTATGGTGATGTAGAAGCAGATATTACTGATGCATTATTATTGGCGGCAGCTATCCGATTTGAGAATTATAGTGATTTTGGTGGAAACTTGTCAGGTAAGTTAGCTGCCAGATATAAGCTTACTCCGAGGTTTTCAGTCAGAGGTTCATATAACAGAGGATTTCGTGCACCATCTGTCCAACAATTAGCAACAATTAATAATACATCAACTGTTCAAAATGGAGTTGTGGTCATTACAAGACAGGTACCTTCCAACGATCCGAGATTAGCTCAACTAGGAATTAGCGACCCCGAAGCAGAAATATCTAACAACTTCAATCTTGGGGTAACGGCAAAATTACTGTCTGGTGCATTATTATTGACAGCGGATGCATATCGAATTACAATCGATGATCGAATTGTTATCTCAGAACGATTAAATACTAGTGTATTTCCTGCTGTTGCAGCATTGTTTCCAAACTCTCGAGAAATAAGGTTTTTTACCAATCATGTTGATACAAGAACACAAGGGATCGATCTGGTCGCATCATATAAAAAGACCTTTGCTGATAAAAGCAGATTGAATCTTAGCCTGGCAGCAACCTTTAGCTCGACAGAAGTAACTGGCCAGAGAGACACTCCTCAAGAAATACTTGCAGGTGCATCAGAAGAAAATCAAGGCTTACTGTTGTTAGGTCAAACTGCAACAGAATTGATTGAAGTTGCAGTGCCTAGAGACAAATTTCTTTTGAGCGCTATCTATTCTACAGGCCGTATTGGACTCACTGGAAGAATCACACGTTATGGCAATGTGCAGGCATTTAGTCGTGGCTTAAGCGGAGCTGATGACAATGTTGATTGTAACGAAGCTGGCACAAGATGCGTACAAACTTTTGCACCAAAAATAGTCAGTGATTTATCAGTCAGTTACAAATTTAGCGAGTGGTTCACTATAGCATTTGGTAGCAACAATTTATTCGATGTATACCCAGACAAATACAATACATCATTGAATGGTTTTGAGGGAACTGCAAGTTCTTATGCTTCAGGTCAAATTCCATACTCCAGAAATTCAAATCAATTTGGATTCAACGGAAGGTATTTATATTTAACTGGTACAGTTGATTTTTAATAGTATAGTTTTTTCATGTGACCAATTTATTTGGTATTGGAGAGTAGAAGTTACTCTCCTTTTTTAATTTTATAAGCTTGGAGAATATCATCATATTAACTATATGTCTTTTTACTGGTTTGATCATGAGATCTTTACTAGGCTCTGTAGATAGTCTCATCAAACTTCTCAATCGACTTATTATTTATTTTTTCATTCCATTGTTGACGTTAAAACATATTCCTGCTATTGACTTTCACATAAATTATTTATGGCTTTCGCTTACTCCATTTATTATATTCGGATTTAGTCGGCTGTTTTTTGAATTAATTTCTAGATATACTTCGTCGATTGACGCTGATATGAAAATTGCTTTGAGTTTAACCTCAGGAATAAGCAGTACCTCGTTTGTAGGCTTTCCCA
This sequence comes from uncultured Saprospiraceae bacterium, assembly GCA_964398295.1. Classification (GTDB taxonomy): domain Bacteria; phylum Bacteroidota; class Bacteroidia; order Chitinophagales; family Saprospiraceae; genus CALFUK01. Next base: position 47,180 of record CAYNMW010000005.1, read on the forward strand.
TTTTCGAATTACTATATGGAGATGAGGGATTATCCCTGGGTATTTTATTAAGCTTAGGGGGTACCATTCTCGTGTTCAATACATTAGGTATCACTAGCTTGTTTTATCATTTGAATAAAAAGAAATCTATTGTGCGCACGCTGAATCGCTTGTTCTCATTTATACCTTTTGTCATGTTCATCATTGCAGTTACTCTCAACATTTTCAATATTAGATTTCCAGATTCATTTGTTACTGTTTTAGATATACTAACTACTCCTTTTACTATTGTGGCTTTGTTTACTGTAGGCATTCAAATTCAGTTGAATGCGATAAGAGACCAATGGAGCAATCTTCTACTTGGTCAATTTTTCAAATTATTACTTGCACCTCTTTTAATTTATTTTGTATTGTTGTGTTTTGCAAATCCAAATACCTTAGTCGCAAAAATCTGTATTTTAGGAGCAGGAATTGGATCCATGAATGCAATGTCAATACTGTGTGCAGAAAAGGGACTAAAACCAAAATTCTCTATCCTAATGCCTGCTATCAGTATTCCTCTTTCTATTCCAACAGTTCTATTAATTGATCGTTTGCTTTCATGAACAATAAAATTATACCAGGAATTCTCGGACCACTGCTATTTCTGGCAGTACTATTTTTTTTCCATCCTCCGGGACTTTCTCCTCAATCAAATGCTGTTTTCGCTTGTACAGTGTGGATTGCAATCTGGTGGATTTTTGAGGTAACTGACATTGCAGTTACAGCACTATTGCCTATAATTCTATTTCCTCTCACCGAAGCATTACCAATCTCTTCTACAACAGCTGCCTATGGGCACAAATACATCTTCCTTTACATGGGAGGATTTATTCTAGCCATCACCATAGAAAAATGGAACCTTCACAAACGGATAGCCTTAAGTATCATCAATATTTTAGGTGCTGGTATTTCGAGAATTATTCTTGGTTTTATGCTTGCTACCGCGTTCATGTCAATGTGGATTTCAAATACAGCTACCACTGTCATGATGTTGCCTATTGGCTTAGCCATTATTAAACAATTAAAAGATCATCCTGATACACCAGAAGATGAAAACGAGCAATTCGGAAAAGCACTAATGCTCTCTATTGCCTATAGTGCATCGATTGGTGGCATGGCGACTCTATTTGGCACACCTCCCAATCTGGTACTAGCTGGTGTTGTCCAGGAAATCTATGGCATTGAAATAAGCTTTGGTCAATGGATCAAATTTGGCCTTCCTATTTCAATTTGCTTGCTGATTATTTGTTGGTTGTATATGACACGTATCGCGTTCATATTTAAATTTGAAGAATTCCCTGGAGGTGCTGAAGAAATCAACCGCCTACTGGATGAACTTGGCCCATGGTCTACCAATGAAAAACGCGTACTATTCGTTTTCGTATTGACAGCATTCTTCCTCATTTTCCGAACATATTTTCAACGATTCATTCCACAACTTGACGATACCATTATAGCAATGACTGCAGGTATAGCACTCTTTCTGATTCCTTCGGCTGACAATCAAGATCGGCTGATTAATTGGAAAGAAGCTGTCAAAATGCCTTGGGGAGTCATCATATTATTTGGCGGTGGGATGGCACTGGCTGCTGGTTTCCAACAAAGTGGATTAGCAAATTGGATAGGTAATCAGTTTATTCTCTTAAAAGGCCTGCCTATTCTCCTATTGGTATTTATCCTGATCGCTTGCGTAAATTTATTAACTGAGATAACTTCTAATCTTGCAACAACTGCAATGTTGCTTCCAATATTAGCACCAATGGCCCTGACTCTTGACATACACCCCTATATATTAATGGCTTCAGCTACGGTAGCAGCATCTTGCGCATTTATGCTCCCTGTAGCAACACCACCAAATGCAATCGTTTTTGGATCTGGATATTTGAAAATTCCTGACATGGTTAAGACAGGCATCTGGATGAATGTTATATCAATCATCTTGTTGACTTTGGCAGTACATTTATTTTTAAGTGTTATATGGAATTTCGATCCAGGTACATTTCCAATCGATTGGATAAACAAATAAATCATAAACTCAATTAAATGATTTATGTTCGTAATTCTATGGACTTGAATCTATCCCAAGAGTTTACAAGCGAATTGCCAGGTGATCCTTCTATGGATAATACACCTAGACAAGTAGAAGGAGCGTGCTATTCTTTTGTCACGCCTACCAAACCATCGAACCCTTCTTTGATCCATGTCTCTCCAGAAATGTTAGATGTGCTAGAGATTCCTCATTCGCTTTCTTCAACTGATCAGTTTTTATCATACTTCTCCGGGCTAACTGTCTACCCAGGAAGTCGACCATTTGCGATGGCATATGGTGGCCATCAATTTGGTCACTGGGCTGGTCAATTGGGTGATGGTCGAGCAATTAATATCCTGGATGTTCGAACTGCTCATAAAAAATGGTCGCTCCAGCTAAAAGGTTCTGGACAAACACCATATTCGAGAACTGCAGATGGCCTGGCGGTACTACGATCTTCAATAAGAGAACACCTATGCAGCGAAGCCATGCATCACTTATTTGTCCCAACATCCAGGTCACTTAGTCTTTGCTTAACTGGTGATCAAGTCCTTAGAGATATCATGTATAATGGAAATGCTGCTTATGAAAAAGGCGCTATTGTTTGTAGAGCTGCAGAAAGTTTTTTGCGATTTGGCAACTATCAATTATTTGCAAGCAGGGGAGACAAAATAAGTTTAACAACTTTACTGGATTACACCATACGGCATCATTTCCCAGAAATTACATCTAAAGGACCTACTTCATACTTAGAATTGTTTCAACGTGTCACGGAAAGAACGTTGGAAATGATTTTACATTGGCAGCGAGTAGGCTTTGTACATGGGGTGATGAATACAGATAATATGTCTATTCTGGGTCTTACTATAGACTATGGACCATATGGTTGGTTAGAAGGATATGACAAAGATTGGACTCCGAACACCACTGACAGCCAACAAAAAAGATATCGCTTTGGTAACCAACCATCAATTGCATTATGGAATCTCGTCCAGCTTGGTAATGTCATCAATTATATGACAGAAGATTCTTCTCCACTGCAAGAAACGGTAAACTGGTACAAACAACAATTTGAGGTTAGATATCTAGAGATGATGTGCGCAAAAATCGGATTAACTCATGTTTCTAAGGAAGCAAAACAGTTAATCAGCTCAATGGAGTCGGCATTAGCAGAAGTAGAAACTGACATGACAATTTTCTTTAGGTTACTTGCAGATTGTAGTTTATCTAGCTCTTTCGAGAAATGTTGGTCTACACTCCAACCAGCATTTTATTCTAGTGAAATAAGTAAGCAAACATTAGAAGTATGGAAAGATTGGTTGGCAACATACCAGCAACAACTACAACTTGAAAAAACAACTGATGAGGAACGCAAACAAAAAATGAATAAAGTCAATCCTAAATACGTCCTTAGAAACTATATGGCTCAGATGGCTATAGACAAAGCAGATCAGGGAGATTATACACTCATCGAAGAATTCTATAATTGCCTCAAAAAGCCATATGACGAACAACATGAATACCAACAATGGTTTGCTAAACGACCAGAATGGGCGAGGAATAAAGTAGGGTGTTCGATGCTTTCTTGTAGTTCCTGAATACTAGTTTTTTACAGGCAAAGCTTGTCAACGCATTAGAAGAATTATCGTTGACAAGTCGAGCCAGAAACAGGAAGTCAGAATTCGCACAGCCAGACTGAATAAAACAAACGTCAGAGTTACCTCAATGCAGAAACTCGGTCACCATTGCTGGACTTCCAGTAGGGAATCCAAGCAAGCATCACTTGATTTACATTTACATCAGCTCTTCTGGGTTTGACCTCTCTGACAGTGACATCTGCTGCTAGTTCATCCCATTCACGACTTAATTTATCCAGTTTTCCTTTTAACTCATTTTCCAAAGAATCGAAATCTTCATGCAGCTCTTCAAGATCTTCCTTACTCTCTTCTACTTTTTGGTTTGCTTTTCTTCTCATTCGACGCTTTGTTAGCGTTGTGCTCATTGAACGAGATCTTCTTTTGACAAAAACAGAGAATATGGTTTCTGCCATACCCACGATTTCTTCGGTTCTTCTTCCTGATCGTTCTGACTTAGCTTCTTCCAGATCTTGTTCTTCATTTCTAATACGATCATTGAGCTTTTCAAATTTAGCCTCATACTTGTCTTGCAATTCATCCATTTCTTCATCGCGTTCTTCCTTTGCTTCTTGCAACACTCTCATGCGAAATGCCTCTGCTGTCTCTTCAGCTTGTTGGTATAAATCAAATTTGTCATGCTCCAGGATATTATACAACTGATTATGGTACAACCAATCTGAAAATTCCTTTTCAATTTTTGCTATTTCTTTACTTGTGTTGGCAGTACCGGGCACTTCCATATATGACACCTCGATATTATCAGGGTGATCGGGATCATTTAATAAAGAAGATTTCCACCCCTTAAGTGGTAAAGCAGTTTCCCAATCCAATCGACCAAATGAATCTGGTGCATTTGCCAGAAACGACAAATTGTTCAACACATCCACACTACGTTTTTGATCAAAGAATCTTACTGAGCTATCACAAAGAAGATTTGGTTCATATATTAATGTAAGTGGATCCGAGGTCCCTAATTCTCTTTTGGCCTCAGTTGATGATTTCCAAACCGCAAAAAATTTCTGGACTATTGATGGATCCAATGATGGTCTCACAGACTCGTTTTTATGAACGACAACAGGTTGATTTTCTCTTGCTATTTGTAGTGGTTGGGCTAATGCAGGTTGTTTCCTATCCTTCATCAGTTGTTTAACCTGTGGTCTCGTTAATGGACCTCGCAAATAGGACATGGCCCATCTCGTATGATAGATTACTGGAGCGTCTTCATGGACATTATGCATCAAAAATACTCGTGAACCCAGGGATGGTATGATTTTATCGAAGTCCATGGCATTACCACCAGCTTCAGCAATGGCACCTTCCAAACCTTCTAAAACTCTCATTTTATCTCTTTCGGTTTGCAACTTGCCAATGAACCAAGTACCCGCATTGGATAAACCCTTATAGTCGATATCTACGGGATTTTGAGTCACCAATACTGCACCAACGCCGAAAGCTCTAGCTTGCTTTAAAATAGTGAGCAAAGGTTTTTTTGATGGCGGATTTGCTGTTGGTGGGAAGTAACCAAAAATTTCATCAAAGTACAAAAGGCTCCTCAAACTGGTCGTTCCTGATTGCCGCCTCATCCAACTGATCAAGCTGTTTAGCAGTAAGGTGACAAAGAACATTCGCTCTGACTCTGACAGATGAGCGATATAAAAAATACTATGTCGTGGCTTTCCTTCTGCAGTGAAATATATTTTATCAATATCTAGTGGTTCTCCTTGGAGCCAATACTGAAACTGAGGTGATGCAACCAAAGTGTTAAATTCCATTGCAAGTTTGAACCTGTCCTTTTCGGGAAAAAATGTATCCATATCAAAAACCCCCAATTTGCTCATTGGTGGCTTTTGGATGCCTAATATCAACTTTGTCAAATCTATATCCTCGCCATCTCTCCAATAATGCTCAAATAGATTTGATAATAAGATACCTTCTCTGCTACGAACTGGATCCTCTTTGCTGCCAACCATTCCGAGTAATGCTGCAACTGTCCCTTGTATCCGTTCACGCAACATCTCAGAATCAGAATCAAAATCGATACCAGGCGCAGCAAATGAGCCAAGAATATTAATTGGAATTCCAGAATCTGAGCCAGGAGTATATATGGTATAATCAACGGATTCTTTTAATCGCTGAATCCGAGTCGTATCTTGTCCCCACTGTCCTATCCCATTCTTCCACAATTCAGCCATTGAATCCGCATATTCATCCACTGTTTTGCCTTTTCTACTAGCATCATCAGGATTTATCCATTTCTTAAAGTCTTCAGAATCTAAATTCTCAAACTGTAACAGTAAGTTGGTCATATCCCCTTTCGGATCAATGATGATTGCTGGCACTTTATCTATTGCTGCCTCTTCTAAC
>CAYNMW010000006.1:0-1579 GCA_964398295.1 uncultured Saprospiraceae bacterium
TATGAAATACGGGACTAACAGGTTACACAAACTATTGATTTGGCGGCATTTTTGAGTCAAAACTGATGACAAATCTTCAAAACTGATCAGCCCTGGATTTAGGGATTTGATAAAAACCTGTTTGCCTTTTGATGCTCAAAGTTCATTTTACTAATAGGTATTTGGTCCCAACCCATTGCAAATGAAAAAAGGCCCGTTGTCACCAACGAGCCTTTTACTTTTTATATAAACTTATAAGATCACTTTCTAAGAAGCGTCTCCATATCTCCTCTCGACTTCATTCCAATTCACAATGCTCAAAAACGCCTTCACATAGTCTGGTCTTCTATTTTGATAGTTCAAATAGTAAGCATGCTCCCAGACGTCAATACCTAGCAGAGGCGTGCCTCCACAACCTACACCAGGCATTAAAGGATTGTCCTGATTTGGGGTAGAACAAATCTCTACTTTGCCACCATCGTGTTTGCAAAGCCATGCCCAACCTGATCCAAAGCGTGTTCCTGCAGCTTTAGCAAAAGCTTCTTCAAAACCCTCTTTGGAGCCATAAGCAGCATCAATTGCATCCTTTAATGGACCAGACAATCGTCCTCTATCTCCAGGAGCGATAACTTTCCAAAATAGTGAGTGATTATAAAATCCACCGCCGTTGTTTCGAACAGCACCGTTGTTCATATCAAGTCCTGTCAGTATATCTTCTATTGATTTTCCGTCCAGATCGGTTCCATCAATTGCAGCATTCAATTTATTTGTGTATCCATTATGATGTTTAGTATGATGGATCTCCATTGTACGAGCATCAATATTTGGTTCTAATGCATCATAAGCATATCCTAATTCGGGCAAAGTAAAAGCCATTTGTCAAAATTTTTATGAGTGAATAATACGATTGTAAAACAGACGCGAATATACAAAGTTTACACAGCAGAGTTGCTACCGTGTGTCTGACATCTATTTAACCCATCTGGTGAGACTCAAATTTTACAATGCTCAATTTTTTTTAGATACAAAAGAGCTTAGTGAACAACAGTATTTTGAACCCTCTTTTGTGCTTTACCCTTTTGTGACCTTTAGCTTCTTTGTGGTTCCAATTTCAACACTAAAATGAGCTTGTATCTGATGAAATGAATACTTTTGCATAAAATTTGTAAATGGCATTTAGAAAAGAAAAGGATAGTATAGGAATTGTCAAAGTCCCAGCAGACAAATATTGGGGAGCACAAACACAACGCTCAATAGAAAATTTCAAAATTGGTAGCAATCGCATACCTATTGAAATCATCAGAGCTTATGCTATTCTAAAGAAAGCTGCGGCTCAAACGAATGCAGATCTAGGCGTACTCTCTAAAGCTAAAGCCTCAGTCATTGCTAAGGTGTGTAAGGAGATTTTAGACGGCAAATTAAATGATCAGTTTCCACTTGTCGTATGGCAAACAGGTTCTGGTACCCAGACCAATATGAATGTCAATGAAGTAATTGCGAATAGGGGCCATGTATTAAAAGGAGGCAAACTCACAGATGCAACTAAATATCTTCATCCTAATGATGATGTCAATAAATCTCAATCATCCAATGATACCTT
>CAYNMW010000006.1:1679-50353 GCA_964398295.1 uncultured Saprospiraceae bacterium
GCATTAGGAGGTACAGCAGTAGGTACTGGTCTCAATACTCCAAAAGGCTATGATAAGTTGGTTGCAAAGCATATTGCAAAAGCCACAAAACTACCGTTCATTACTGGCAAAAATAAATTTGAAGGTCTTGCAGCACATGATGCCATTGTGGAAGCACACGGTGCATTAAAAACAGTTGCCGTCTCCTTGATGAAAATCGGAAATGATATTCGAATGCTTGCTTCGGGTCCAAGAAGTGGTCTGGGAGAACTCATTATTCCAGCTAATGAACCAGGATCTTCAATCATGCCGGGTAAAGTCAACCCTACACAAGCAGAAGCATTGACTATGGCAATGGCACAAGTCGCCGGAAACGACGTAGCTATAAATATAGGTGGCATGACTGGACATTTTGAACTGAATGTGTTCAAACCAATGATGATCTATAATTTTCTCCATTCTGCCAATTTGATCGGAGATGCCTGTGTCAGTTTTAATGATAACTGTGCAGTAGGAATAGAGCCAAATAAGGCCCGCATCACAGACCTATTGAATAATTCATTAATGCTAGTCACTGCCTTAAATACCAAAATCGGTTATGACAAATCTGCCACCATTGCCAAGAAAGCATATAAAGAAGGCACAAGTCTTAAAGCCGCTGCACTCAAACTTGGGTATCTGACTGAAAAGGAATTTGATAGCTGGGTCAAGCCAGAAAAAATGGTTTGATGTAAAAATCTCGTCTATAGATTTAGCCCGAGCACTGTCTCCCTAAAGGGAGATTTAGAGGGTGATTCTTCATATTTATGATTCAATCGAATACTTCACAATTTTTGGATTCCTGTTTTGTATTGCATTTACCTGCCAATTCATTTACATGCCCTAAAATCTGTCCTTTCAATTCTTCTAGCTCTCTAATCTTTCGATTGATGTCTTCGATTTTATTGGAAATCATTGTTTGCATCTTAGAACAAGTCGCTCCATTCGATTGAAATAAATGGAGAATCTCAGAAATTTCATTTAAGGTAAAGCCAAAATGTTTAGCTCGTTTAATCAATAGCAAGTGTTCCAGATTTTCCTCAGAATAATTTTTGTAGTTATTATATGCTGAATCTGATGGTCTGACTTTGATGAGGCCTTGCTTTTCATAAAAACGAATGGTGTCTCTCGACAATTGACTTAACTTACTTACTTCTCCGATTAGCATTTTTTTAAATAAAAGTACAATTTTATTAGACTGTGGACTATACTCCATGGTTTATCTTTGTAGCATTATTTTCAATCAGCTAAATCGATTTATGAAAAAAAGCCTCTTCTATTTTATAATGACTTCAGGTTGGATTGTTCTTGCAATATTCTTAGTCTCTGGATTCTATTACAATAAATTTTCTGACAATAAAGAGCATTCAAATTTTCACCCTATTGAATGGAAGGATCATTTACAATTATTTGAAGGTGTCTTGCAATGCAGTTTATCAGATTCAGATCTCATAGATCGGAAAAAGGTGTTAAAAGAAAAGATATTTTCTAAAGTCATCAACAAAGAACAGAAACCCAATGGATTTGTCTACCACTTTGATTATGACGAATCTATTCTACATGATATTTTGGACTTTACGAAAAAGGAAAAAGCGTGTTGTCCATTCTTCAAATTCGATATCTCAATATTGCCATTTGATCATGGTCTGGCAATTCAACTTTCTGGGTCAGAGGAAGTGGTGGAGATTTTGGAGGATTTTGAAATTAATGAGTTTTAGAAATAATTTTTCCACAAAGAAAAATCGAAGAACACAATTATGCCTTTTATGTCCCCCTTTTATGTCTGTTATGTTTCAATTATGAAGCACCCTTAATTCCTATGAAATTTGTTCATACAATTCCTTTCCACAGTTACCACTTTCAATTTCTGGAAATTTGAATTTATCCAAAATCACTTTAGCTAATAATTACTCTGATATCAAATATGTGGAAAATGATACAATGACAACATTATCTGCATGATGAATAACTAAGAGACACCCAACTTTAACACTGTTAAAGTCCTCCATTTTCTGCATCCAAAGGGTTTTTAAACGTCTCAATACTATGCGACACCTTTTTGCTACCCTTCTGATCCTCATCGGATTTGTGCCAATCTTTACCCAGGACTTGGTTATAGAGCTTAAGGATAGCTTCAAGGATAAGGCTCTTAATGCATACTCCTTTACACTTCCCAATCAAGCATTGACTCGTTATAGTCAATCCAAAATCGAAAATTTAAGCCTGAGTATTCGGTTTCCTGGCAAACAAACAATGCTTGCAAATCTCAATCGAATAGGCAGTTTTGATGAGACTAGAATCATCAATGAAAGAGGAGAACAAATAGGGATAAACCCACTCATTTACACCGGTCGAATTGAAGGCAAAGAGCGCTCGCTTATCTCGATTTCTTTGCTAGAGGACAATGTAATCGGCTTGATTAGTGTAGATGGTCAAAATTGGAACTTGGATGTTGATCCAGTTGGTCAATCACAGCTATTATTCTCCGATGACAACTTACCTTTTGAAGCTTGGGCACAATGCGAAACAAAAGATCCGCCATTGCCTTCACAACAAAATCTGATTCCCGCAAACAAAGCTGATCTTAAAAGCAGTGCATTATCTCCAGTTGATGTGTACATCGAAGCAGATTATCAACTATACACTGACTTCAACTCTGATACTCAGGAGGCTCTCGATTATGTAACAAGTTTACTTGCAACTGTAAATATGGTGTTCAACGATGCTGGCATAGATTTACGGTTTCCCGAAATCAAAATATGGACAACACTGGACCCATATGATGCAAATGAAGCCAGTTCTTCAGGAGTTGTGCTGGAGCGGTTTAAGTGTGCGTTGGATGGCAATTATAATGGTAGGATTGCACACTTACTATCCACCGTTAGTCAATTCGGTGGCATCGCGAATCGGAGGGATAATTGTCCTCTCGATAAACCCTTATATGCATTCAGCAGAATTTTTCGTGGGTTCAATACTGACTTAAATGTGTATTCATGGTCTGTAAATGTTATCGCTCACGAAATAGGTCACAACTTAAGTAGTCCACATACACATAGATGTCAATGGCACAGCAATTCCTCTCAAATTGATGATTGTGGCAATGTACTATCTACAACTAACAACACTGACTCTAATTGCAATGGCATTATTGATGACGTCGATGAGTCGGAAGGATCAGACTGTTTTGATATTGATAACCCAATATTACCCGTCAAGGGCTCAATCATGAGCTATTGCCACGCTGTGACTGGAGTTGGCGTGGACCTAGCCGCTGGCTTTCATCCCGAAGTAGCCAACAAGATGAAATCGTTTGTGGATTTTTGCTTAAGCTCTACTCAGATCGTTTATTGCCCGATAGTGGATACAACAGAGATATTATTCAGTTATCCTTCTCCCAATACAATAGAATTCACTTGTACGCGGACTGCTGATGTTGATTCCTATGCATGGTATTACAAAGGAGATTTTAGCTGTTCTGAATCAATAACGGTGACAACTAATTCTCCAAGTTTAGTCGTTCATAACGTTATTGCCAATACAGTTTATGATGTCGAGTGTGTGATAAGATGTGCATCAACATCACAATGGGGTGATTGGTCATGCCCCAAACAAGCAACAACCATAGGTTGTTATCCTTCTCATACCTTAACTGGAGTTGTATCGCAAGAAGATCTGTTTAAACAAGCTAGATATGTCATTCAATCAGATCAACAAATCAGTGGTAATTCTTATGTTGAGCATTATTCCGCGAACATCATTGCCCTACAGGATGGCTTTCAAATAGATATGGGGTCGACTTTTATAGCACAAATAGTCGCTTGTGACTGAATTGATTTAGCATTTCATTTGTTAGCAGTTTCCACGATAAAAATCTATCTTTGCAGCCCATTTTTAAAGTTGGGGTAATATGAAAGAGCTAAAGAGTGAATTTTTATTGCCTGTCAAAGGACTGCATATTGGGTCGCATCAATATAATTATCAATTGTCTGATGCATTCTTCAGTATGTTCGAATTTTCAATAGTTAAGAAAGGCTCCTTTGATGTTGACCTAGAATTAGAGAAAAAACCATCCATATTGGTACTGGATTTTACCGTGAATGGTACCTTCTCTGCTCCCTGTGATGTTTGTTTGAAAGAAATTCAAATACCATTGGAAGCTTCGGAGAGGTATTTGTTGAAATATGTGTCAGATGGTGGGCAGTCAGAAGATGTCATTTATATTGAAGATGATGATGCTGAGCTGGATGTTTCTAATTTTATACTGGAGTCCATCCAACTGCATCTACCTTTAATGAATAAAATTGATTGTGAGGAGACTGATTACAAATACTGTGATCGGACAATGCTGAATTTTTTAGATGGAAATATAGATGAGGATAAAGAGGAAGGAAATGATATTTGGGGTGATTTGAAGAATATAAAATTGAAATAAAAAAACTTGTTGTTATGGCACATCCAAAGAGTAGGATCTCAAAACAGCGCAAGCGCAAAAGAAGGACGCATAAAAAGATGGCGATTCCTCAAATAGCGATTTGCAAAAATACAGGTGAAGCTCATTTGTATCACAGAGCCTATTACCATGATGGTAATCTCTACTATAGAGGGAAAATATTAGTGCAAGCTGATGAAGACTTAGATTAATCTTCTTGCATGAAACAAATCATTACTACCACTAAGGCACCTAATCCTGTTGGTCCGTATAATCAGGCCATATTAGCAGGTGATACCTTATATATATCAGGTCAGATTGGTATCAATCCAGAATCTGGAGAACTTGTTACTTCATCTATACAGGATGAAACTCATCAAGTACTGAATAATCTGAAGGAAATACTCACCAAAGCCGAAATGAGCTTTGAAAATGTTGTAAAGTGTTCGGTCTTTGTTACCGACATGAAGCAATATGGTGAAATCAATGCTGTATATGCTGAATATTTCAGAGAGTCCACAGCTCCTGCAAGAGAATTAGTCGAAGTTGCTAATCTTCCCAAATTCGTCAATATAGAAATATCACTTATTGCTGTTAAATAAGGTCGATGAGTGATAAGAAAAGAGTCCTTTCCTGCATACAGCCTACAGGAAGTCTTCACCTTGGTAATTACTTTGGAGCGGTTAAAAACTGGGTAGATCTTCAAGAAGAGTACGATTGTTGTTATGGTATTGTCGATTACCATGCAATGACCATGCCCTATAACACCAAAAAATTAAGAAATCAAACATGGGATTTAATTACAGATTTGGCAGCCTGTGGACTCAAACCAGATAATATTTTTATTCAGTCACTTGTCCCGGAGCATGCCGAGTTATGTTGGATCTTTAATTGTTTTGCTTCCATGGGTAGGGTAAGCAATATGACTCAATACAAAGACAAAAGTCAACAGACAAATGATGGATTCATCTCCGTAGGCTTGTTTGATTACCCAGTACTTCAAGCAGCTGATATATTAATATACAAGGCAGATTTTGTTCCAGTTGGCGATGATCAGGACCAGCACTTAGAATTGACAAGAGAGATAGCAGAACGATTTAATCGAAGTGTTGAAAAGGAGTATTTTGTATTACCGCAAACACTCCACACAAAAACACCGCGCATTAAATCTCCCGCAGATCCAACTAGAAAAATGAGTAAGAGTGCTGGTGAGAAGCACGCGATCGGAGTTTTTGCAGAAGAAAGCAGAATTAGAAAACAAATCAAATCTGCAGTAACAGATGCTGGAGAAACACCTTCAGACGAAATGAGTGCTGGTGTAAGCAATCTATTTGAATTACTGAAAGCATCGAACTCCCCAGACCATGATCAATTGATGAATGACTACCAGTCAGGCTCATTACAGTACAGCAAATTGAAAGAAGCTACTGCTGATTCTTTAGTCTCATTGACCTCATCATTTATTGAACAGAGAGTCAAAGTTTTAGACAATAAAAAAGAACTCAAATATCAAATTAAAGAGTCTTCTGCTCAGATTAGAAAGGTAGCCCAACAAACACTCCATGAGGTCAAGGACTTAGTCGGCCTATTGAATGTAAAATTCTGAAAGTAAACCAATGAAAATTTTCTGCATCGGTCGTAATTATGTGGATCACGCAAAGGAACTCAATAATCCCGTTCCCAAATCACCATTAGTTTTCATGAAGCCCCCTACTGCTTTGCTAAAAGATCCAAATGTGTTTTATATGCCAGATTTTAGCGACAATATTCATTATGAAGTTGAGGTGATACTTAAAATGTCAAAAAATGGAAAGTCGATTCAATCTGCTTTCGCATTAGACTATATTGAAACAGTAACCATAGGAATAGATTTTACTGCCAGAGATGTACAAAGTAAATTGAAAGAGAAAGGTCATCCATGGGAAATAGCAAAAGGATTTGATGGTTCTGCTCTTGTTGGTTCCTGGAAAGAATATGAAAGGGAAAACCCAATCGAATTTAGTCTTGAAAAAAATGGATTGATCGTCCAGAAAGGGAATACATCAGATTTAATTTTTAATTTCACACGCTTAATTTGTCATGTGTCAACTTACTTCACCATCCAAAAAGGAGATTTGATTTATACCGGAACTCCAGCAGGTGTTGGACAAGTAAATGTGGGCGATGATTTAGTCGGATATATAGGATCCGACAAAGTATTTAATTGTCAAATAAAATAAACATAATAACATGCCATATTTATTTACATCAGAATCAGTTTCTGAAGGTCATCCGGATAAAGTTGCGGATCAAATTTCTGATTCATTGGTTGATCACTTTTTAGCATTTGATCCAAGTTCTAAAATTGCTTGTGAGACTCTCGTGACTACAGGTCAGGTAGTCTTGGCAGGGGAAGTAAAAACCAAAACATATCTCGACGTGCAACAAATTGCAAGAGATGTCATCAAAAATATTGGTTACACCAAATCTGAGTACATGTTTGAGGCAAATTCATGTGGTGTATTCTCTTCTATACATGAACAGTCTCCTGATATAAATCAGGGAGTTGTGCGTAAAAAGAAAGAAGATCAAGGTGCAGGTGACCAAGGGATGATGTTTGGATATGCGACTAATGAAACAGATAACTATATGCCTCTGGCTTTAGATCTATCTCATAAAATCTTGCAGGTTTTGGCAGACATTCGTAAGAAAGGAAAGAAAATGACCTACCTAAGACCTGACTCTAAATCTCAGGTTACAATCGAATATTCCGATAACAACAAGCCGATTCGCATTGACAGTATTGTCGTTTCAACTCAACATGATCCTTTTAATAAAAATGATGCTAAAATGCTCAAGCAGATAAAGGATGATGTGAAGAAGATCGTGATTCCTCAGGTTAAAAAACAATGTAAAGCATCGATCAAGAAGTTATTTACTGATAAGATAACATACCACGTAAATCCAACAGGTAAATTTGTCATAGGTGGTCCGCATGGTGATACAGGTTTGACAGGAAGAAAAATCATTGTTGATACCTACGGTGGTAAAGGTGCTCACGGTGGAGGAGCATTCTCCGGCAAAGATCCTTCTAAAGTAGATCGATCAGCAGCTTATGCTACAAGGCATATAGCAAAGAACTTAGTAGCAGCAGGAGTTTGTGATGAAATATTGGTCCAAGTTTCCTACGCTATTGGCGTTGCTAAACCAACCAACATCTACGTCAATACTTACGGTTCTGCTAAGGTCAAATTATCTGATAGTAAAATTGCATCTAAAGTGGAGAAGATATTTGACATGCGACCTTATGCAATTGAAACAAGATTAAAATTGAGAAATCCAATTTATTCTGATACAGCAGCTTATGGTCACATGGGCAGAAAACCACAGAAGAAAGCGGTTTCATTTGTTGATGGAAGTGGAAAGATTAAGAAAAAGAATGTTGAAACGTTTACTTGGGAGAAACTTGATCATGTCTCCAAGGTTAAAAAAGCATTCGGTATAAAATAAAGAATACTTATCGAGCTATGGTAATGGTGGAGTTGAATACTTCACCATTATCTATTAGCTGAAATATATAGCTTCCAGTTGTCAAGTCACTCACATCAATTCTAGAATCAGGTTGCATTACCTGCATCATTCGTTTTCCTAAAAGATCATAAATAATTAACTCCGTTGGCTGATTACCAAAGTCTGCCTTTATCGTTATCCAGTCATTAGTCGGGTTAGGAAAAAGACTAAATGGTGTTATGGCAAAATCATCAACTGGAGAAGTTTGATCAAGAAAAGACCGAAAAAATTCTATGGTTGCAATTGAAGCTGGTATAACACAAGTTCCATGGGTGCCGTTTTCGTCGATAAGTACAGCCTGTACATCTTCGGCACCATTTTCAAGCATTGCAGCCTCTGCTGTCAAGGCATTTTGAAATGTCACTTGTTCATCCATCCCACAGTACATCATTCTTATAGGAGCATTTGGTAAAAAATCAAACACATCGTTTTCTCTGAACGCATTATTTATTGGATGATCCACACCGCTAAGAATAATCTCTAATATATCTTCTTGCAACAGTAATCTTGGCTGGACCAATTCATTCTCCATTAAAATCAGACTGATCAATTCATTGTTTAACTCCCCAAGTGTTATCTCCTCATTCCTAAATTGTTCGATAGCAGGGATAAATTGCGGCTTGTATATTTCTTCTATAGTGGGCAATTCATCATTTACTCGTTGGTATGATAATGTTGTCCATATAAGATAACCGATAAAATCATATTCTCCGTCACCCAAAGTAAAGTCCACCATATCGCCTGAAATAGAATACGGTCCAGACATTGGCGATGAAGCTGTGACTGTAAATTGATCTGCAAAATCTCTTTCTAAAACGATATGTGCAGCCATAGCAGCATGCCCGCCTTGAGAGTATCCAGTAATAAACAATTGATCATTGACAGCTACTTGAGTTTCATCTAGAAAGTCCTGAACAGCAATCAGTAAATCAATAGCAGCCAATGCTTCTGATTCTGCATGAACATATGTATGTATACCTGGTGATATGCCCAGACCTTGAAAATCTGGCACGACAGTCACAAAACCAAAAGAACTTATTGCTAGTCCCAATTCCCAACCACCTGCTAAATTAGATGGTACATCCTGGCGAGAATTGACTGTACCGTGCTGATAAATTGCTTGTGGAAATGGACCCTCACCTACGGGCAACAACAATAATCCACTGGCAGTATCCTGGCTATTTTCAACATTGGTTGTTGTATATTCTACCCTATATACATCCACATCATTTTCTACATCCAAGCCTAAACCTAATTCGACGACTAGCTGACTTACTGTCTGTAATTGTTCAATCTGAGTTATACTTTGGGCATTTAAGTGAAATGCAAACTGTGTAAGACAAAGAAAGAAGATTAAGCTACCATTGCGCATAAACGACGATTTTTCCAAATATACATATCCAAACGCTCAGTTATATTTTATTTGATACCAGTTTCACTACTTTTGATCTATGGTTGTCAGATACACTACTTTCGCTGTTGGTTTAATTTTATTGTTAATGGGATGTGTTCCAGCTAGTGAATCTGAATTGTATGATAAGCCACTGGGATTGGAAGACCCGGAGATAAAAACAATATTCAACCATCAGAACGATTTGAAGATTGACAGTCTTGCTAAATTATTTGGGGATAAAAATATCTACATCAGATCAAATGCAGCTAAAGCTTTTGGGTCGATGAAAGTGACAGGAAGTGCTTTCAGATTAAGAGAATTATTGGATGATGAATCTTTGCAGGTTGGAAAAAATGCGGCATTCTCCATAGGTCAAATAGGAGGAGTGTCTGCTGAAAAAGATCTGGTTTCTGCATTTATCCGAAAAGACTCCACCCTGAATTTAAATAATGACTTCAATAGTATTGTTCTAGAAAGTATAGGAAAAGTCGGCGACTTAGATAATCTTAAGAACATCGCTACGGTATCTTCCTATTCATCAGAGGATGATAAATTGTTGGTCGGTCAAGCCAGAGCGATTTACAGATATGCACTACGTGATATTTATGATAAATCTGGCAGTGATAAAATGATTGAACTGTTGACAAATACCAATATGCCTGAAACAGCTAGATTGTATGCAGCCAATTATTTTTATCGAGCAAAAACAATTGATATTGAAGATTACAAATTTCAATTGCTAAAGACACTGGAATCAGATTTTTCCACAGATATTAAAATGGCATGCGCTGCTGCATTGGGTAAAACAAAGGACCCAGAGATTGGCAACTCCTTAATCGCACTGCTTGATGATGATATTGATTACAGAGTAAAATGTAATGTCATCAGGGCATTGAGTAATTATAGTTACGATAAAGCAATTAATCCAATGCTCAAATTGCTTAATTCACCAACAATTCAAATTGCTGAGCTTGCTGCAAATTACGTTTATGAAAACGGTACAGCTAGAGATATAAAATTATACAGAGAATACTCCACTAATAATTATCAATGGGAAGTGAAATCAGCTTTTTTCAAAGCAATTATGAGGCATTTACCAAATCGATATGTCAATTCACGTACTATTCTCTCTAAGGAAATAAAGGAACTATATGATCAGAGTAATGTATATGGCAAAGCAGCTTATATGAGAGCTATGGGAGAAGATGTTTTAAGTTATAAATCTATAATAGCATTGCATACGGACGATATGCATCCAGTACTACAATCTGCAATAGTCGAATCTTTACAAGCCTCCATGACCAGTCCAAAATGGAATTATGCTTATAACACTAAAGGAAAACAAAGAGCTGCAAAAAAGGAAATAGTGGATTTTATTAGAAGTGTAGCAAAGAATAAAGATAGTGGTCAATTAGCAGCAATTGGACAATTAGTAGCTACAGAATCATTAAATATGAGAGAGCTCAATATGGACTTCTCGTTCTTGGAAGAATCTATTCTTGACCTGGAACTTCCTAAAGAATTGGAAACGTATAATTTGCTTGTAGACGCCATTAATTATGTAAAGGATACTACCATGCAACAAATTGAATCAACCAAGACCAATCCAATTCAATGGCAATTGCTGAATGAAATATCAGATTCTACGAGTGCTACTATTCGTACTTCGAGAGGTGATATCGTCATGCTCTTAAGACCATCTGTCGCACCATCTACTGTTTCAAATTTTATTCATTTGGCACAAGAGAATTTTTATGATGGAAAAGTTTTTCATCGTGTTGTTCCGAATTTTGTCATACAGGGAGGGTGTCCAAGAGGTGATGGCTATGGTAGTTTGGGTTATACCATACAAACAGAGGTGTCACCTGACTTACGGTATGAGTCTGAAGGTAAGGTTGGAATGGCATCAGCTGGCAAGCACACTGAATCCTGTCAATTTTTTATCACGCATTCCCCAACCTTACATTTAGATGGGAATTATACCATTTTTGCTGAGGTAATTCAAGGTATGGATGTTGTAAATAGTATTCGAATTGGTGATAGAATAGATGATGTCATTATACATACGTTGTAATTAATCTGATACATTTGTAAACTATTTTCCAATAAAACACTTAAACGAATAGAAGATTTATCAAATCAATGGGTTTCACAGATAACAAAGACAAGTTTATTTCAGAATGGGGCAAGTTGTGTATGAATTGGGGCGTCAAACGTGCCATGGGTCAAATTCATGGAGCTTTACTCATTTCTGAACGTGCATTGTCAGCAGAAGAACTCATGTCTAGATTAGAAATGTCTCGCGGTAATATCAATATGAACTTGCGCGAATTGATTGATTGGCAACTAGTCCGAAAAGTATTGGTTAAAGGAGAAAGAAAAGAATTCTTCGAAGCAGAAAAAGACTTTTGGAAAGTGTTCCAGTTAATCGTAATTCGTAGAAAGAAAAAAGAACTAGATCCAATGATTGAATTGCTAGAGCTGAGTTCTTGCGTTGAAGCGCATTGTCCCGAATCGGATGAATTCTGCAAAGTCATCAAAGAATTGGATCACTTTTCTAAAAGAGCCGAAAAAGTATTGGATTTATTTACCAATCAAGATAGTTTACTCAGTTCTTCTCTCATGAAAATGATGAGGTAGTTTACTCCACACAATTATTGTTTTAGTAGTCTCAGCGTATAGTTTATATAGAACTGACTAAAGATCTAGGTATATATAGAATATTTTCTTTGTGAAATTCTAGTTAACAATTACCAGTTTAAAATATATTCAGTAACCATTTTTGTGTAAAATTCAGGATATACATAAACAGGAATTGGCTTATTTTTCATAAATCATTTTACCTTCGATTACATGCAACATAAAATATTGAAGCTTAGCGCAAGTCATGTTTTCATAGATGGCAATTTCAAGTCAGATACAGTGATTGTCTTGAATGATGAAGGAAAAATTCTATCTATCGATCCTATCTCAACACACGATACAACAGATGTAGATTTCCGACAGGGCGCACTAATTCCAGGTTTCGTCAATACACATTGCCACCTGGAATTGTCTCACATGAATGCCAAAGTAGACACCGGTACTGGTTTGATCCCCTTTATTCAGTCAGTTGTTCAATTCAGAGACATCGATCAGGAAATTATTGATGACGCTATTGTTGCAGCCGATAAGGAGATGGCTGACAATGGAATCGTAGCTGTTGGTGATATATCGAACAAAACAGATACCCTTAAAGTCAAAACAGAAAGTGACATCCTGTACATGAATTTTATTGAAGCTTTCGATTTTATGGATGACAAAAAATGTGATGAATATTTTGAGCCCTATCATTCAGTCTACAAAGAATACGAAAAAGCAGGTCTACTATGCACAATGGTCCCACATGCCCCATATTCCGTTTCCAAAACTCTATTTGAAAAGATCAATAACGTAAACAAGGGCAACTCACTTCCTGTCACCATTCACAATCAGGAAACATTGCATGAAAATCAATTCTTTCTTGACAAGACAGGAGACTTGTTGAAATTCTATTCGGGATTTCAATTACCCATTGATCAATTTTCGCCTACTGGAGAAACATCTACACATTATGCAACACGCTACATGGATGCTTCGCAACAGACAATTTTTGTCCACAATACCATCATGTCGAAAGCTGATATTCAATCCACTATACAATGGTCTCCAACTGTCTATTTTGCTACTTGCGCAAACGCAAATCTGTACATAGAAAATAAATTGCCTTTTTACAAAGACTTCATAGATGCTAACGCAAGGATAACGATTGGTACCGACAGCCTTACCTCGAATTGGCAATTATCTATATTGGAAGAAATGAAGACTATCCAAAACTTCCAATCATATCTAAACACAGAGGAGTTAATCACTTGGTCTACCATTAATGGAGCAAGGGCTTTATCAATGGATGATACGCTTGGTTCTTTTGAAGTTGGAAAGTCGCCAGGAGTCAATTTGCTTAACGCTTCCAAAGATGGCAACTATAGTGAATTACGGAAAACATCTGTTACTCCTATAGTTAATGCAGCAGGTAAGCGGCTCTGATCTGATAATTTTTAGAGGTATTCGTGACAACTGTTCCTCATTCCTTACGACACCAACCCCTGCAACTTCAACTCAATATCTATCAACTCCTGAGCAAATCTATCCGAATACTCATGTTGCTCTATTTTCTTCTTTAATTCCCCAAGAAATTGAATTTGTTGAGATGAATCACTAGTCATAAACCGGTGAGCAAGTTGTTTATTTATGCCTTCAATTTCTTTTATGGTAGACAGCGTTTGAGTGCTCATAACAGCTTTGCTAAAACAATTCCAGATATAATCAATTGCAGGAGCGGAAGGATGCACCATATCCTCCGCATAAAAACGATAATCTCTTAAATCATCTTTCATTATTTCGTAAGACGGGAAATAATGACATTGCGAGTGCGCATCAATAGCACTATGTACTGCCGATATTAATTGTGCCTTGCTACGATTATCATTGATAAGCCCATGACGGGAGTGTCGGATTGGACTTACGGTGAAGACAATTGATGTTTTGGTATTAGCTGCTTTGATGATGGAGATGGTGTCTTCAATTGCTTTGTCGACCTCTGTCTGAGTGAGCAAGTATTGTTCAAATAGTGAAGCAGGAAGTTTGTGACAATTGCAGACGATCTTACCAGTTTCTTTAAGTCTGAAAACGATACTTGTTCCTAATGAAATAAAAATGACACTTGATTTTTGTAACTCCTTTTTTAAATTGGACGAAGCCTTACTCAATTGTATTAGACTCTCCGCTTTATTGTTGTTGGCAAACTGACTATGAAAGTCAAGATGTACATGAGTGGCTTCACGAAGCCACAACTCTTTTTCTTCAAAACTGTGTGATTCTAATGCCAGTGAAAGTTGTTTGGAAAGTGAAACGGGATTATAACTAATACCAGTTGGATTAATGCTGCAATTGAATTTGCGATCTACTAGTAATGATCCTATATTTTCTGCAAAACAAGAACCCAACAGCAAGCAATTGGATTGATAATCAATTTGTATGGGAATTTGAGACTCCTCTATTTCAGTTCTCCATTTCATACTTCAAAAATAGCTTGTCAACATGTAGTTGTGCTGATTAATTCAGTGTTTCTCATATAAAATTATCTATTTTCGCAATATTCATGAACTACCTTAAAAAACTGCTTGGAATACACGATAATGTCGCTATTCCAGACATTGAGCTAGGTAGATACAGTGATTCTTACAAAGAGGAGGAGAAATACCAATTTTGGGACAAATCTTTAGTCCAATTCGAAAAAAAAGAATATTTAGATTCTTTTGAGAATTTTCTGAAATATTTACAAAACGATCACGATAATCTTCATATGTCTCGTACAGGTGATCTCATTGAATTTGAAATGTTTCAGGGTTCGAAGAAGATTATTGGAACAGCAAATCGCCAAAAAGTATTTGCATCTGCTAAAATTGCAATGACTTCTGATTTGAACATCGGTTTCATGAGGAAGTTGATCGAACAAAACTTTAGTCTCAAGTACTCAAAATTTTCACTAGATCAGGACGATTGCATAACCCTGACCTTTACCTCTTATATGCTTGATGGCTCTCCATATAAATTGTACTATGCACTTAAAGAATTAGCAGTCAATGCGGATAAACAAGATGACATACTTTTAGAAGAATTTGAAAGCCTGACGCCAGTCAATACAGGCCACATTCGCAATGTCTCCGAGGCTCAAAAGAAGGTTAAGTATAAATATCTACAAAGTGAATTGGGCACATTGATCCATAACATAACACAAGGTAAATTAGATCCACTCAAATACCCTGGAGGTATTTCCTATCTGATTTTGTCTGTGATATATAAGTTGGATTATCTCATTCATCCAGAAGGTGCCACCATGGAAGGCTTTGAGAAAATCCATAAAGCATATTTCTTGAAAGATGGCAAGTCAGCAGACAGAAGAAATCACGATATGCTGAAAAAATTGAGAAAATTAAAGGAACGGAAAGAAGAACAATTCAACGCTGAACTCTATGGTGTCAAATCCACTTTTGGAATAACTGCACCGACCTCACATGAAAGAGTCAAAGAACTCATTGACGATGAATTGTCAAATATTGATTGGTACATCCAAAATAAGTATACAACAGTCTCAGAGGCAATACCGTCATATATAGTTGGGTATTGTTTGTTTAATTATGCTGTACCATTGCCAGTTAAAAAGCTATTCACCTTATACTATCAAATTGCAGAAAATCAATACTTTAAAGACCTTGGGTACCAAACTGATTTTTGGCAGAAAACAACTTTACACAGGTCAAAAATAAAATCAGCTATACTCTCTATTGAGAATCTAGTTAAATCTGATTTTCCATATTTTAAGCCAAACACTAAAAAATTGGTTTTTACATCACTCTCTCATTTCGGCAAAAGCTATATGTTGATGATACGAGAATTGGATGTAAAAAAGGTAAAGAAAGAGGAAGCGTGAATAAATCGCAAATCATCGACATGTTTAGAGATCTGGTGATTCAGATCGCAACCCCTTACAGCACTGGCACAGGTTTTATTTTGAAGGATGAAGGTATTATCATAACCAATGAACATGTCATTAGAGACAATAAAAAGGTGGTTGTTAAAGGCTCAACATTTGAAAAAGCATTGGCCAATGTTATTTATGCTGATCCAAAATTCGATTTGGCATTCCTTTCAATCGAAGACTTTCCAGAAATAAAACACAACATAACATTTACCAATAATTTTTCACTGACTGAAGGCGATAAGGTAATCGCAGTTGGTCATCCATTTGGTCTAAAATATACAGCAACGGAAGGTATTGTTTCAAATCTGAGACACGAAGAAGATGGTATCAATTATATCCAACATGATGCAGCACTAAATCCAGGAAATAGCGGTGGTCCACTATTGAGTAGCGAAGGAAAGGTTGTAGGGGTCAATACGTTTATCATTAAGGATGGCAACAATATTGGTTTTTCTTTGCCAATAAAATATGTGATGGATACGCTCGAGATATTCTCCTCAAAAGGGAAGAAAGAAGCGGTAAGATGTAATTCTTGCATGAACATCATTTTTGAAGAAAATGTAGAGAAAGGCTATTGCCAGCATTGTGGAGCAAAAGTAATACTCATCAACGAAATTGAACCCTACGAACCTGTAGGTGTCAACAAGACAATTGAAGATATGTTGATCCAGTCTGGCTATGACATTGACCTGTCGAGACGAGGACCTAACCAATGGAACATTAAAAAAGGAAGTGCCAGCATAAATGTCTCTTATCACACCAAATCGGGGCTGATCATAGGTGATGCATATCTGGGATTACTACCATCGCAAAACATAAAACCTATCTATAAGTACCTATTGAAAGAGAATCATTCTTTAGAGGGTTTAACCTTATCTGTCAAAGGCCAGGATATCATTTTGTCGCTATTGATATATGATCAATATTTAAATGTGACCTCTGCTCAACGATTATTTGAGCATCTCTTTGAAGCAGCAGACCATTATGACAACATTTTGGTAGAAGAGTATGGTGCATCGTGGAGAAAGGAATAATTAACATTACTGCTTATAAAACTGGGTGATTGTATAATATTTTAACTCATTTTGTCTTTTATACTATACTGAAATGAATTGTATACTAAGCTTTAGTTGTTACATTTGCCCCGATGATTGAGAATATCTTAAGACGAAATTTTCTGGTTTGTTGTATTTTACTATTGACAGTGTCGATTTTCGCACAGGATATTCATTTCTCCCAGTTTAATCAATCCCCTTTAAATCTAAACCCAGCTCTAACTGGTGTCATGCGTGCAAATCAACGATTTGTTGCCAATTATAGAAATCAATGGGCATCCGCTCTTGGCTCAAATGCCTATAATACCTATTCTGCTTCTTATGATCAGAAAATAGCAGTTGGGACTTATGACTATTTTGGTATTGGTGGCAGCTTGTGGGGAGATGTTGCGGGAGCATCAAATTTTGGTTCTACTTCAGGAAGATTGTCTGCTTCATTTAGTTACTACTTGAATGGAGGCTTTAGTTCAGCACATTATTTAACAGTGGGAACTGATATTGGCCTCGTTCAACGGAGAGTGCGTGTTGGAGATTTGAGATGGCCTTCACAGCATACTAACGGTGTATTCGATGCCACTGCTGGTGCCTCAGAAGTCATTGACAACAATAATTTCATTTATCCAGATTTGAGTGTTGGACTGATGTGGTTTAGTATCCTTGATGCTGAAAACAGTTTCTATGCAGGTATTGCTGCTGCTCATGTGAATGAACCAAATGTATCTTTCTTCCCAAATGCAAATGTTGCTGTCACAGATTTGGATGCAAGAAACTTGTTCAGAAGGTTTACACTTCACGGGGGTGGAGAATTTGCAATAGCAGAAACCTTAAGTTTACTGCCTGGTTTTGTTGTGATGGTTCAAGGCCCTCATAGAGAATATAACGCCGGTACAAGTTTAAAAATTGAGATTGGAGAAGATTCAGGCGAAGCTTTTCATATAGGCTTATGGGCTAGATACGGTACTCAAGTTAATGGTGGACTACACTCGGATGCGATCATCTTTTCAACAAAATTTGAAAGTGGTAGTTACGGCATAGGATTCAGTTATGATATTACTACTTCAGAATTTAGGCAAGCGGGAACTGCCAACGGATCTTTTGAATTATCATTTATTTACTTGATAAATCAATTAGATCGTCGTAAATTCTGGTATCCTAAAGTCACTTCTTAATTAATACTTCTAAACAAACGAAAAAGCAAATTCCCTAACGGTCAATACAATTAGTATGCGGTATTGTGTGATTATGATGATAATTTTTCTCAGTCAACTCATGACTGCGCAAGACATCCATTTTTCACAATTTTACACATCTCCGCTTCATTTAAATCCAGCATTGACAGGAGTCAGCAATCATTCCCAACGGTTTATTTTGAACTATCGAAATCAATGGTTGCCTGCACTAGGGTCTCAATCATACAATACATCTTCATTCTCCTATGATCGTCGCGTAGCTGTTGGGCAGCGTGACTATTTCGGGATTGGTGGAACCATTTGGGGGGATGTCGCTGGCGAATCAAATTTATCTACCGTACAGGCTAGAGTTTCAGGCTCTTATTCAAAATATTTAACAGGAGATAGCAAACGTTCTTCATACTTAGTGGTAGGAAGCGACTTGGGCTTAACCCAGAGAAGAGTAACCACAGATGATTTGCGTTGGCCATTACAACACAATGGTATTGGCGGATTTGATTCAACCGCACCTAGTGGCGAATCTGCACAAATTGATAACAATCAAATTGACCCGCAAAACTATTTAGATGTTTCTGTTGGTCTCTTATATTATTCTGCAACAGAGGATGCGCTTAGCTACTTTGGTGGCGTTTCTTTTAGTCATATCAACCGACCAAATGTCTCTTTCTTAGGACAAACTTCTAATTTATTTGTTCGTTCAACTATACATGCAGGAGCTGAATTACCTGTCAATGTTCGTGTAAGCATTATTCCAAATGTTGTCGCACTCATACAAGGACCGCACAGAGAATACAATACTGGAGCGAGTGTCAGATATAGAATGAAAAACACAACAGCAGGTCGCCAATATGTACAACTTGGAGCTTGGTTTAGAACAGGAAACAGTGTTGATTCTGCTTTACATACCGATGCATTTATTCTTGCTGCAAGACTTGATAATGGTTCCTTTGGAATTGGGCTTAGTTACGATGCTACCGTTTCAAGGTTCAGAAGTGCAGCGCCAGCAAATGGTTCTTTTGAGTTGTCTCTCAACTATCATATCCCTGGAACAAAGCGACGTGGGGTCTTTTGTCCGAGTTTTTAAACTTCACCACAAGCTATTTAAGACAAATTAGTTTATTGTGTAGATCTAATTTTGAATTCATCAGTTGCTATCGTATCTTATCCACTCTTAAATTACAGAAAACTTATAGCCATGTTTGGATCTAAAAAAGATAAAGCACAAACACCTGTTTCTATCGATACACCAAAAAAATCAAGCTCATCATCTGGAAATTCATCTTCAGGACTAAACATCAATAGCCTTGGAGCAGGAACTAGGATGGAAGGTTCGATCAATTCAGATTCTGATATTCGAATTGATGGAGAATTAATTGGTTCGCTCAACTGTAAAGGAAGAGTGATCATTGGTCCAAAAGGATTTGTAGATGGCAATGTAGAATGCGCTACAGCTTTAGTTGAAGGTCATTTTAAAGGAGTCTTGAAGACAACAGACTTGTTGAATGTTGCAGAGTCTGCTGTGATTGATGGTGAAGTGTCCACCGGTAAACTTGCCGTACATCCTGGAGCAAAATTTAATGTTCATTGTGCTACTGGAAATCCAACAGCTGCAAAAACTAAGTCTACTACTGAAAAAGTATTATCCTTCGCAAAATCATAAGACTGTTTGGGAAAGCGTGATGCTAAATCAAACAATTATTTAAAATATACTGGTATGGCCATGCAGTTACTTGTACTGCTGGCCATCTTTCTTTTTGCAGGACAATGGCTAGATCAACACTTCGCCTTTCAGAAGAAATATTTCACTGCATTTTTGCCCTTTATTGGGCTTATCGCCTACTTTGTAAAAGTTTATTATGATTTAATGGAATGATCAGTTTCCTCATTTTTCAAGGTATCGACTTCCTTTTTTAGAAACCTTAACTCTTTGATCAATTCAGGTAGCTTTTTAAAGATAGCATATGACTTTAGATAGTCTCTGTACTTGAGTATTGGATATCCGTACCATTTTTGATTGGCTGTTTTTATTGAACTGGGTACTCCACTTTTTGCTTGTATTAGCGTACCATCCGCAATTGATAAGTGTCCTGCTACGCCAACCTGACCTCCAATTTGACAGTAATTACCAACCTCTACACTGCCCGAAATACCTGCTTGAGCAGCAACAACAGTATGTTTTCCAATTTCAACATTATGTGCAATCTGAATCAGGTTATCTAGCTTTGTTCCTTCTCTGATGATGGTATTGTCAAACGCAGCTCTGTCAATGACTGTGTTACTCCCAATCTCCACATGATCTTCAATAATCACCTTTCCTGTGTGGTGAATTTTCTTAAACTCGTTACCATTGAAATGGAATCCAAAACCATCACTACCGATCACGGTATTACTGTGAATGATGACATGATTTCCTATTACACATTCTGCATAGATTTTAACGCCTGGATAGATGATACAATGGTCCCCGATGCTCACATTCGATCCGATATAAACTTGTGATCCAATATGTGTTTCTACTCCAATATGGGTATACTGATCTATAACAGAGTAAGCGCCCAACGAAAGATTATTGCCATAGCTAACAGTCGGATCTAATTTTGCCAAGGTTGAAATGCCAGTATTGTTTTTTGTCTTTGTATGTGCAAGCTTTTCAGAAACAAGTTGAACAGCTGCCATTACATTAGATACTTCAATGAATGTTTGTTCACTAGAGACATTGTATGTTGCACCTTTTTGAATCAGAATGATAGATGCAAGGGACTGTTCAATTAGGTG
The DNA here is from genome assembly GCA_964398295.1 of uncultured Saprospiraceae bacterium. Classification (GTDB taxonomy): domain Bacteria; phylum Bacteroidota; class Bacteroidia; order Chitinophagales; family Saprospiraceae; genus CALFUK01. Next base: position 22,651 of record CAYNMW010000006.1, read on the forward strand.
TTTGTATTCATCTTTAGATAAAAAGCTTAAGTCACCTTTTGCTGCATACGCAAGACCTTTAATGCTGCTGATTTCTCTTTCTTGATCACCATTGATTTTACCAGAACAAAATTCTGAAATGTCTTTTGCCGTTAATGCCATTTATCGAAGATATCGGTTTTTCAGTATAACTAGAGAATTGAAAAAATCTGGATAAACATCATAGATAATAACAGTGTAGCATTGTGTGCGAAATAAAAGACACATACTCTTATATTTGCAGCAGTTTTATGACAAAGTCAACCATACGATTAGGAACCAGAGGAAGTAAGCTCGCATTATGGCAAGCCAATACTGTAACTTCAGAATTGAAGGATTTGGGCTTCGAAGTGGAGCAAACTATCATAAAGACAAAGGGTGATCAAATCCAGCATTTGTCTTTTGATAAAATTGAAGGGAAAGGATTCTTTACTTCCGAGATCGAACATGCATTGTCAAAGAATGATATTGACTTTGCAGTTCATTCCATGAAAGATCTTCCTACCACTCAAACGGATGGATTGATGTTGGCTGCCTTATCTGATCGTGCAAATCCGCGCGACACCTTACTGCTCAAAAAAGATGTACTTATAGATAATTCGCCACTCCAATTGAAAGATAAAGCAGTCATTGGAACATCATCAACTAGAAGAAAAGCGAATTTACTGCACTTATTTCCTACAATTGAAATAAAAGACATCCGAGGCAATGTGCCGACACGAATAGAGAAATTGCGTGAAGGACAATTTGATGGCATTATACTGGCACAAGCTGGATTAGATAGGTTGCAATTGGATGTATCTGATTTGTATAGTTTTTCATTTGATCCATCTGATTTTGTACCAGCACCGGCGCAAGGGGTACTTGCTTACCAATGCCGTAGAGATGACAAGGAAATGATTGATATCCTTAGAAAAATTCATCATTTTGACACATCAGATTGTACAAATGTAGAACGAAAAGTTCTGCAAATGATGGATGGCGGATGTCATTTACCTTTAGGTGTCTATTGCAGAAAAGATTCAATGGGTTATTACCATACGATAGCTTGTTTTTCTGAAGATTTACAAACACCTTTACGTAAGGTAAAGTTGTCACAAAGCACCAGTCATAAACTGGCTGACAAAATTTATGATCAATTAACAGGTAAATAATGTATTTGATATTTGATGTCTCTGCGAATGGAAAGCCAAAGGATTATAAGGCTTCACCCAATGATTTGTTTAACTGGCCACGAATGATTCATGTGTCATGGATTGTGCTAGGAGAGGACTTAAAACCTAAAAAGGACTATAACTGTTTGATAAAGCCGGATGGGTTTAGTATTTCAGATGATATAGTCAAGAGACATTCATTTGATCATGAAAAGGCAATGACAGAGGGAGACGACATCAAGGATGTCTTAAAACATTTTTCTGAAGATGTAGATCAGGCCAAATACATATTTGCACACAACCTAAATTACAACGAAAACATCATTGCAGCTGAATTCAAGCGTGCTGAAATGGATCATCGTATTTTTTCTTCTGAGCGATTGTGCCTTATGCATGAAGGAACATTTTATGCAAAAATTCCGAATAGAAGAGGTGGATATAAATGGCCAACATTAGTAGAACTTCATGCCAGAATTTTCAAACAAGGATATGGTCCAGCTAATAATGCCAGAGCAGATGTAATTGCAGCATCTAAATGTTTTATCGCATTGCACAAAGTCGGCGCATTTGATGATTTGTATGAACTCGACGAAGACCAAGATTAGACGCTACATTCCCAATCATGCTCAATTTATAATGTCATGAAACAACACATCAGTAAACTGGCCTTGGTTGTCAAAGACTATGATGAGGCTATTGAATTTTATACAAATAAACTTCACTTTGATCTTCTGGAGGATACGCAATTGACAGCGGAAAAACGGTGGGTTGTGGTCAGACCTCCAGGAGGTAGCGGCTGCTCTCTCTTACTGGCTAAGGCTAAAAACGAAGAGGAATTAAACTCAGTTGGTAATCAAACAGGTGGCAGAGTTTTCCTTTTTCTGTTTACTGATAATCACGATAGAGACTACCAGAATCTACTGGATCACAACATTACAATTGTACGAGAACCAGTCGAGGAGTCATATGGTAAGGTTGCTGTATTTGCAGACTTGTACGGTAATCTTTGGGATTTGATAGAACCTTCTTCACAGAACAGCCTGGTAAATAGTTAATGAAGCGCCTTTTTGTATCAAGACATTTGGAGGAGGATTCTCCAATTAAAAAATTCTGTGCAGACAATGATTATCAGCTTGATGCAGAATCGCTGCTTACATTCACCCCCGTACCATTCAAGTCTGTTCCAAAAGGTGATTGGCTTTTTTTTTATAGTAAATCTGGAATCAAACATTTCTTATCCCAACTCAATTATATCAGAAGGACCTTCAATTTTAAAATTGCTTGTTTTGGTCCATCTACAGCACTATTCTGGGAAGAAAAGATTGGTACAGTCCCATCTTTCATAGGTGATGGCAAACCAGAAAATGTCCCTACTGATTTCAGGAAAATTCTTGATGAAAATGAAGTGATTGTTTTTATAAGAGCAAAACATTCTAAAATGTCTGTACAGAAAGCAATTGAGGACACCTTTGAATGTCATGATGTCGTTGCTTATGAGAATACCAAAAGAACGGATTCAGTGACATTGAATCGACCTGATGTGGCTATGCTCACTAGCCCATTGAATGCTGATGCATTTCTAGAAATAGTACCTGACTATAAGGGACTAATCATCACGCTAGGCTCAACTACATCTTCACACCTCGACAAACACTACCAATTGGCTTCATTTGCTGCAACAGAAATAACAGAACAAGGAATGCTTAATAATTTACGCCAATTGATTGAGCAAAAAAGACTATGAGTCTATGTGAAATACTAACTTTGACCAATGCTTCTATCTCTCCTGATAAAAAACTATGTCATTATCGATCAAGTCGATTTGAAGTTTACAAAAGGACTCAACATCATTACTGGTGAGACGGGCGCTGGTAAATCAATCTTGCTTGGAGCCCTTCAACTCATTTTGGGCAAACGAGCAGACCTGAATGTTTTATTTGATGACAGTAAAAAATGCATCATAGAAGGAGTCTTAGCAATAGATGAATATGGTCTGGAAGAACTATTCAAAAGACATGAATTGGAATATGAAGAGGAACTGATCATAAGAAGAGAAATCAGTCCAACAGGAAAATCAAGAGCATTTGTCAACGATACACCTGTGAACCTTTCTGTATTGAACGAGATCAGTGCTCAACTTATAGATTTGCACCAACAGTTTGATACACTAGACATCTACTCTAATGCCAATCAATATAAAATCATAGATACGCTTGCCAATAATGCAAAAACCTTTGATCGATTTCAAATAGCCTACCAGTCTTACAAACAATCTAAGGACGAACTGCAACGCGCAACTCAAGAGGCCATGTCTGCGAATAAAGAAATTGATTATGTACAATTTCAACTGGAGGAATTAAATAAACTCCAACTGACTGCTGGTGAACAAGAAAAGATGGAAGAAGAACTATCAAGCTTGGAAAATGCAGAAGAAATCAAATTGACAATCAATGAAATAAGTGGTCGACTTAGTGGTGAACAGCAATCGATCATTCAGGATCTGGAACAAGCAACCAGACAATTGATGAAACTAAGCAAATACAAATCGTCATTTACGTCATTGGCAGATCGCCTGCATTCTACTTCAGTAGAATTAGCTGATATCCAAACCGAATTAGCAGATGTATCTCAAGGTGCAATGATGGACCCCGAGCGTTTATCTGCTATCAAAGGAAGATTAGATGATATCTATAGGCTTCAAAAAAAACACAGTGTTTTATCAATCAATGAATTATTAGAAGTTCAAGAAAAGCTTCGTATCCACTTTGATAATTACTCTGACGTGGAAGGTTATCTGGCGACCCTAAAAGCAAAATTAGATGATGCAAAAAAGGAAGCAATAAAATACGCAACAAGCTTATATAAAAAACGAACTGGAGTTACTGGTAAGATTGAAAAAGAAATCAAAAACCGATTGACTGATTTAGCAATGCCAGATGCAAAGTTGTCCATTATGTGTGAAGAAGAGGAAGGACTCAACAGTTTTGGAAAAGATAATTTGTCTTTTCTTTTTTCTGCTAATAAAGGGAAAGTCGCAGTTGCATTGAAGAAGGTAGCTTCTGGGGGAGAGTTATCCAGATTAAATCTCAGTCTCAAAGCACTTGTTGCCAACAAGATGAATTTACCATGTTTGGTTTTTGATGAAATCGATACCGGTATTTCTGGTGAGGTTGCTCATCGTATGGGATTGATTTTGGAGGAGTTAGGCTCTTCACATCAAGTGATTGTTATCACGCATTCGCCACAAGTAGCTGCAAAAGGAGACAGACATTTATTGGTTTATAAGGAGTCTTCTAAAAAGAAAACAAATACCTATATCAAAGAATTGGAAACTGATGGTAGGATTGTTGAAATTGCAAAAATGTTAAGTGGGGATCCGCCTAGTGAATCAGCTAAATTAAATGCCAAAGAATTACTAAATATAAATTGATGGGTAAACTTCTAGCTTTTATGAGGGCATTAATAATGGCTCTCTCAATGCTCGTATATATGCTGTTGTATTCGATAACCTTATTATTTCGCAAACACACACCTGAAGCTGCTTTTCGATTGAGAAGAGCATGGATGAAAATAGGTAATCCGATAATGGGAAATGTTGTAGAGATAAAAGGCACTGCAGCCAATGAACCCGCAATCTACATGAGTAACCATAGGAGCTTTTCTGATCCGCTTGTCCAAGCCACTGCATTCGATAGTATCATTATTGCAAAAGCCGAAGTGTCCAATATACCAGTAATGAATCAAGCTGCAAAAATAACTGGTATTATCTATGTGAAAAGAGAAGATCACGCAAGTAGAAAAGCGACATTGGTCAAATTGGTTGAAACAGTAAAAGAGGGGTATAATGTATTGATTTACCCAGAAGGTACAACAGGAGATCTGCAGACAACCAAGCCCTTTAAAATGGGAGCTTTTAAATCAGCAGTGATGTATAATTTCCCTGTAGTTCCAGTTGCAATAGAATACCAGAAATTGCGTGATTTATGGCAAAGTCGGTCATTGATCTCTCACTTTTTCCTACAATATGCAAAATTGACAACACCTGTTCGCATCTCAGTCGGTCCCGCTCTACGTGCAGATGATCCCGAAGTGCTCATGCAAAAAACTAAAGATTGGATTGATGCAGAGTTGTTGAAACTGCAAAAAGATTGGCAAGAGAAAAGAAACTAATGGTGCGTAAAACTAATTGCTAAAGACAACTTTCGAGTTCTTTTAAATTTTCCTTATCTTAGGTAAGAGCCTTCCAATACTTAACGTTTAGACTTCCGTTATTATCGTTACATCTAATCATGTAATGCACTTAGTTTTGGTACTGCCGTGAATATAAATAGTCAGTTTTATAAAAAGAATAAATATATGCCAAGCATATTAATTGTAGAAGACGAGCCAATCATTGCGGAAGACATAAGAGACTTATTGTTAAGCGCGAATTATCAGGTAATTGGTGTTGCGCATAGGGGCGAAGATGCGCTCGATATGCTCAATTCTCGAAAACCAGAATTTGCAATCCTCGATATTAATCTTGGTGGCCAACTTACAGGTATTGATGTAGCAGAGCATATTCATGATCACTATAAAATACCTTATTTATTCCTTACATCTTTTGATGATGAAAAAACATTGAATGAGGCCCAACAATACGCCCCTTATGGATACCTGGTAAAGCCATTCCAAGATCGGACCTTATTAACATCGATAAAAATAGCTATTGCTAATTTTAATGCATTTCAAGAAAAGATTCATCTATCTAAAGAACAAATTGAAAACAAATTGAATGGCTCCGTTACTAAACAAGAATTCACCATTATCGAAAACCTATTAGATGGAAAATCGTATAAGCAAATCGCTGCTGATAATTTCATTTCCATGAATACGGTAAAATACCATGTAAAAAATATCTATTCTAAATTCCAATTAACTGGTCGAGCGGAATTGTCATCTGCAATTAATAGTTAGCTCGAAAAGAACACACGTTTAGAAATCTAACCGCAAGTCTCTAAAACTTACAGAACTACACAAATGTGTGGGAACAGCGGCTATTGATTGTTTCATATTTGAGTCATGATTCGCAGACTTCCAACCCACTTTAGGAATCAGAAATAATTAAGCAATAATCAAAAGTGATTTTGGATAAAATGTGGGAGTGAAAATAGATGCAAGTCTTGAAAAGCTAAGCCAATTTAAGCAACACTAATACAGTAAACAATGAAGACAATTTCCATCCGAGAAAAAGAAATTCTTGACCTAATAGCAAAAGAGTACACAATAAAAGAGATTGCAGCCCTCCTCTACATCAGTATTGAAACGGTAAAATCTCATCGTAAAAACTTGCTCTACAAATTGAGGGTCAAAAACACTGCCGGCATGATTCGTCGTGCTTTCGAACTTGGAATTCTTCAATTACAAATTCAACTATCCAATTAAAATTTTAAACATTAAACGTTATGAAAACAATTTCAATTCAACTGTTCATTCTTTGTATTGTGACCACTAGTATGTTTGCGCAACAAGTCGTGATCGAGGACAACTCAAGCGCTATGCCAGATGAAAATCCACAACTCCTGTTATTGGAGGTAAACGATAATGGCTCACAGGATAACCAAGATGGGTGGTCTCGTATGTGGTTCAAGAATTCTTCCGATGCTATCAATCGATGGGGATTTTTAGCAAGGCCGCACACAGGAGCAGTAGACAATCAAGGAGTAATCGCCTCACCTCTTGTAATGGCATATACTGGAGAGCAAAAATTTGGTTTTGGTAATGACGGAAATTTAGTCATTAACAAGTCATTCATTTTGCCTAATCAAGCTGGGAATCAAGGGCAAGCCTTAGTGACTACTGGTCAAACCATTGGATCCAATTCTACTTCAGTAGTTGATTGGGGATATATTGATTATACAGAGAAAAATGCGACTGCTACAAACCCTAATCTGGAAATTCATGAAGACTCTGATGATTCTGCATTTTTAAATTTCACAAATAACGATACAGATAATATTCCTGGATTCAGGACACGATGGTTTTTTGGTGCAGACCCAGGTAGTGCTAACCCAACTTCTACTACAGGAGAAATGAGAATTGGCTGGGCCAACGGTGCAGTCGGAGGTACTAAGAATATCATGACATTAAATGCAGATAATGAAAGCGTCATCTTCAGTGGAGCTGGTGATTTTAATGGTACTGTAAGAGCTAGTTGTGGTCTGCTCACATGTTCAGATGTTCGTTATAAAGAAAACATCACCAACATTAGTGATGCCTTAAGTAAAATCACTAAACTTAATGGCGTATACTTTGACTTGCGAAATGAGGATTTTCCAGATATGAATTTTTCAAATGACAAACAAATAGGAGTCGTTGCTCAGGATATGGAAGCACAATTCCCTGAACTCGTGAAAGAAAGAGAAGATGGTTATAAAATGGTTGCTTATGATCGAATTGCCCCAATTCTTATTGAGGCAATAAAAGAACAACAAGATATGATAGAGAAGCTCCAGGCTGACAATAAGGTGTTGAACTCTAAAGTTGACATGTTATTTTCTAGGCAATAACAGCAATTAGCCTCTCAAATTAAATCTCTGAACAAAACCTTATAGCATAATGAATGCTGTGAGGTTTTGTGCATTTAGCTATATTGGATAGATAATCTAATTCGTGAAAAAACTAATTATCTATATAGTCATACTTCTCTTTTTGTTAATCCTTGTATTATACTTAGCTACTAGCGATTTTAAAAAAGCAAAGCCGAGCATTTACCACAATGCTCAGATACTAACGATGGACGAGGGACAACCAGATGCAACGACAATGGTGGTCAAAGACGGCATGGTAGTGGCAATTGGTCAAGATGATTTGTTGACTGATACACGATATGCTGACTATATCAGAAAGGATATAAAGGGTCAAACGATACTACCTGGATTTATAGATCCGCACACACATATGGCATTGACTATTTCATTGGAAAATATGATTGATTTAAGCGGATTTACCCACAAAACAAATGAAGAGGTCTGGAGTCATTTTGAGCAAGAAGTCAGCAAAGCGAATGATGGTGACTGGGTAATTTGTAAAGGCATCGATCCCGTGCTCATTCCAGAAATAAATTTGCCAACAATTCAATATTTAGATAGTATCGCACCAAATAATCCAGTCTTTATTGCTGCACAGAGCCTTCATTCGTATTGGGCAAATTCTGCTGCTTTCAAACAAGTTGGAATTGACGCCAATACCGTTGTGCCACATGAGGAGAGTTATTATGAAAAAGACAGCTTGAATCAATTGACAGGTTTGATTGTGGAGCAAGCCGCCGTATTGCCAATACTTGAATTGCTCGAAGATGAATTATATACAACAGAATTACTGGTATCTACATCTTTGGAGGTTATGAAGAACTATGCCTCTAGTGGAAATACAACAATTGTCACGACTGGACTTTCGATAACAGATGGAAAGCCAATGCCGTTTTTTCGCCACTTATCAGATCGGGCCATAAGTGGAACAGGTAGACTGCTAACTCTACTTGGGTTTTTTCCTAAGCGGGAAGCATTACCCCGCCACTTTATCTACATGAGACATGATAGAGAACAATTGATGCCAACTAAACCAAATGTGACAAATGATTTCTTTGCTATCATTGGTATCAAGCATTGGTATGATGGCTCGCCCTATATAGGGTCGATGTATCTGGATAAGCCGTATTTGGACAATGAGTTTAACCAGGAAAAATTAGATATTCCCAAAGCACATCGTGGGAAAAATTTGATTGAGAGTAAAGAACTCGAAGAGTTCATTAGAAAGTATCACAATAACGGTTGGCAAATTGCTATTCACACACAAGGAGATGCAGCAATAACCGATGTGTTGGATGTGTATGAAAAGCTAGATGATGAGTTAGACTATTCGGACTCAAGACATCGTCTTGAGCATTGTTTGCTAATGCCAATTGATCAATTGGTTAGACTCAAAAAGTTAGGTATGACTCCAAGTTATCACATTAATCATTTACTTTTTTATGGAGATGCTCTCAAGCAACATGTTGTGGGTAAAGAACGTGCTAAAAGGTTATTGCCTTTACAATCAACTCTCCAAGAAGGCTTGAAGCTGTCTTTGCATGCAGATCAACCAATGTTTAAAAGCGAGCCCTTGCGATTGATCCAAACTGCTGTGCAACGAGAGACTCGAACAGGGCAGACAATCAACGAAGAGCAACAAATCTCAATTGAAGATGCCTTAAAAGCAATGACAATTGATGCTGCCTGGCAGATTCATAAAGAAGATAAATTGGGAAGTTTGTCGGAAGGCAAGTATGCTGACTTTATCATTCTGGATAGAAATCCACTGAAAGTAGAAGTCTCTGAACTACATACAATTAACTGTCTTGAAACGTATGTTGCTGGGAATCGGGTGGTTACTGAGGAATAGTTGCACTTCATTTCATTCAACACTAAACACTGTCGACCAAAGGAAGACTACCCATTCAGACTAAGCTGAACCTTCTTTTCAAGTTCTGCTACAGTATCCTTAAAAATCAAATCCGTATCCATTAAATCTCTTACTGCTTTACAAGAATAGATAACGGTACTGTGATCTCTTCCTCCAAAGTTTTCACCTATGGACTTTAATGATTTATTGGTGAGGTTTTTAGCAAGATACATGGACAGTTGTCTGGCGATAACTATAGATCGCTTCCTTGTCTGACTTTGCAATTTGTCAACAGGCACATTGAAGTGATTTGCAACCAGGTCTTTAATACTATCGACAGTAACTTCACGATTGATTTTCTTAATGAAGTTTTGGATCACCTGTTTAGCCAAATCGATATCGATGATACGTTTGTTTAAGGTAGCTTGAGCGATAAGGGAAATCAACACACCTTCAAGTTCTCTTACATTATTTTTAATGTTGTAAGAGATGAATTCTACCACCTCGGGGGGGAGATCAACGCCTTCTTTTTCCATTTTATAAGACAGTATAGCTTGACGTGTTTCAAACTCAGGAACTTGAAGATCGGCAGACAGACCCCACTTGAATCGTGAAATGAGTCTGTCTTCCATATCTTCCAAGTCTTTGGGAGGCCTGTCTGATGTCAAAATCACTTGTTTCTTATTCTGATGCAAGTGATTAAAGATATTAAAGAATATTTCCTGCGTTTTAACACGTCCTGCTAAAAACTGTATATCATCAACAATCAAGACATCAATCATTTGGTAAAAATTCATGAAGTCACTGACTGCGTTTTTCTTTATGGAATCTATGATTTGATTGGTGAAGCTTTCAGAAGTGACATATAAGACATTTTTGTCTTCGAATCGCTTAAGCACTTCATTTCCAATGGCTTGAGCGAGATGTGTTTTCCCCAATCCTACATCACCAAATATCACAAGAGGATTAAATGCTGTACCTCCGGGGTTTGCAGCAATTGCTTGTCCTGCTGATCTTGCTAGTTTATTACAATCACCTTCAATAAATGTATCGAATGTATAGTCTACATTAATTCGAGGATCAATTTTGGTTTTTTTGATTCCTGGAATGACGAAAGGATTTTGAATGTCATTGCTTTTAATAGGTATCTCCGTCATCCCTGGCTTTCTTGGATCTGTTACCAGAATCTGATATTCTAGTCTTCCTTTTTCGCCTAACTCGTTTACAAGAGATTGTTTCAAGAGGCCAACATAGTTTTCTTCTAGCCATTCATAGAAGAATTGATTGGGCACTTGTATGGTCAATGAGTTTTCTTGAAGACGTATTGGTTTAATAGGTTCGAACCAGGTTTTAAAGCTTTGAAGATTTATATTCTGCTTGATATAAGAGAGACAGTTGTCCCATACCTGTTCATAGTGTTTAACCATTCCCTTATCAGGTTTATTCGTTTATTATACAATAATTGTGTATCGGAATTGGGAGCTAAAAACGTTTTGTATTTTTGGGAACTGCCCTTAATTTTTGGGAAGGTCTAACACATTTTCTAACTCCAACCCTTCAAAGGAAACAAAAATAAAGTCACCCACCAAACATTAAATAAAAAAACTTAATATATATTTTGCGTTTGTAAACGATTGAGGCTCAATCAGATATATTTTTTTTATCTCTATGCAAACTGTGTTGAATTAGAACGGTTTACAGTTTAAAGTATATTATATTTATAAATGTTTGGTTTTCTATAGACTCTTCACAAATAAGTTTTTACAGCTCACACATTTGTTTTTTCGGCTTCGTTCAAATTGAACATCCAGACGTCCCAACATAATTCCAGCCCATCCAACTTGGTTTACAATAACCGCTTCTTGATTTGCATTTGCAACAATCTCTGGCTCTCTCAAAAAAGTGTGCGTATGTCCTCCAATGATGAGATCGATATCTTTAGATTGGGATGCAAGACCTATGTCATCAATGATGTCTTCTTTGTATTTATATCCTAAATGCGATAGACATATCACATAGTCACAGTCAAGCTCGTGTTTAAGGATTGCTGCAGTTTTATGAGATGCTGTTATCGGATCTAAATAGACTGTATCTCCAGTTAATTTTTTTGGCACCAGACTTTGCAATTCGATGCCAACTCCTGTAACGCCTATTTTGATTCCTCCTTTTTCAAAAACTTTATATGGCAACACTTGATCATGCATGACGGTATTAGAGAAATTATAATTGCAATTGATCATAGAAAAACTGGCATGAGACAATTGTTGTTTTAGATTGTCCATTCCACCATCAAAATCATGATTACCAATGGTTGCTGCATCATAATGCATCATCGACATTGCTTTGATTTCTACTTCTCCACCAAAGAAATTGAAATATGGAGTCCCCTGGAAAATATCTCCTGCATCTAGAAGTAATACGTTGGAAGCACCCTTTCTGATTTCTTGAATCAGTTTGCTTCTTCTTGCTATCCCTCCTAAACCTTCATTTCGACTACCATCCATAGGAAAGGGGTCGATACGACTGTGCATGTCATTCGTATGAATGATACTTAAGGTTACTATCTCATGAGAGTCAAACCAATTGTGGTCTGCTTTTCCTGATAATAATAGTAATGCTCCACCTGATGATCGCTGTATGAATTGCCTTCGCTTCATTTGGATATTATTCTATTTGTAAGAGTAGCTGTAATCTGTTCACCTGCAAGAGTCAATTCTTCAATATGATTGATGATTGCATCTCTCACACTTATATCACAAGGGATACGTTGTTCACCAATGAGGAAAACACATTGGTCGCCACCATTCGCAACATAATCTGGTAATGCAAAGATGTAAGTGTCAGCATCTTCCAGAGCCTGACCATTAATGGTAATGTCAATCAATTGCTCATCTTCTACTGTAAGTTGAATTGATTCGCTAACTGGCCAAATACCTGTTTCTACAATTCGCTCAAAAAGCTGCCGTACTATTCTGCCATCTGATCGAATGATGGTGATCAAGTTTTCAAATGGCATGATATCAAATGCTTTGGATTTAGGGAATGGCCCTATACCAACTTCTGGTACCCTGATCCCTCCATAGTTTTGGACGGCAAAATCAATGTCCACATTACTGCACTTTTCAGCTTGACTGGCAATAAGATCAGCAAGAAAATTACCAAGAGTAGATTCAGGTCTTCGTTTGGTCAATTTCGTACCAACCTCACCAATGATCTGATTCATTTCTTTATCCAACTCTTGTTTGTACGGTTCGATAAAAGCAGCTATTATGCTGTCTGGTTCGACTGAATTGTATCTGTCAAATCGGTAACTATCGGGATCTACTTCCGCTACATGCCAAGTTCTTTTACAAGAACTGCACAGCAAACAGATTAAGATGAGTAAATGTACTTTCACAGTAAGGATCTAGTTTCTTGTTTGATTGCTTTAATAGCGGTTTGTATTGATGGCAATCCGTCAGTCATAAAGGCTTGAAGTAGGTTATCTGCCAAATGTTGACTATTTGCCTCTGGATTAGTGTCAATAGCTTGCTGTACAATCAGCTTTAATATGTTTTCTTTCGCCGTTTTAATGATCTCCCATAATGGATCTGAAACATACAATTGTTGAACTTGATTGTGTTCAAATTCGTGTTGCACAGCTACCATTAAGGCATTTTGTAATTCCTGGTTTGACATTTGACCCATTCTGATTCGCAGTAGCAATTGTCTAATGTCAATCCTTTCCATGAACAAGGTCAATCGTTCGTAAGCTTGTAATTTTATCTGAAGGATATCTTTAGCATGTTCCCTTCCACTTGACTGTTGTTGGGTAAATCGCTGTTGATCAATATACTTATTCATCATGTTGTGTACAAGCCATACCACCAATCCTGTAGGAATGAATACAAGCAAAATTGTTTGAATCAATTCGATCATTTGGCATAAATGTAAAGATTTACCAAAACAGGGAAGGAGTTGAAGCAGAACTATTTACAATCATTTTATGTTAATGATTTGTACATTTGTATCAAATTGTATCTGTATGTCAGAAGTAGTAGAACAAGTTAAGGCACATCCAATAAATTTAACTGAAGGCGCAATTGTCCAGTTAAAGCGGATTATGCAGGAGCAAAACATTCCAGAAGATCACGGTTTACGCATTGGTGTCAAAGGAGGAGGGTGCTCTGGGTTTTCCTATGTTTTAGGCTTTGACCTCAAGACAGAGAAGGATCAGGAGTTTGAAGTTGATGGATTGACAGTCTACATCGAAAAAGCGCATTCTTTATACCTTGTTGGACTGGAGATAGATTGGGTTGAGGGATTAGAAAACCGAGGATTTATGTTCAATAATCCAAATGCTACAGAGACATGTGGTTGTGGTACCAGCTTTTCAGCTTAATGATTATGCCGCTTTGATTTGCACATCACCATTCAATTTCCAGTCAAACAAAGTAAGAACAGCATTAAATAAATAGAAAATGTATTTGACAATATTGGCTATGTTAAGCAACATCGTGTTCTTGACAAGTTGTACAATATTGTAAATAATCCAATTCAACCAAGTCTCTTCATATTTAAAGGCATTAGCAAAATTACCTCCAACAGATAAGCCAAAAGTGATGGATACTACAGTTAAGAATGAATGATCTGTTTTGCCACCAAACAGATGGGCACCAAGATAAACTAGAACAAAACCTAGGATGATTCCAAATATGAAGATCAGATAATACTGCAAATCTTTGGGTCGAATTTTAGCTCCATTATGCCATTTAAAAACAGAAAGACTATTCAGGATAAAGGAGACTGGATAAGTGATAATTGCAGATCGATTGCCAAATAGAAAGTCAATGACGCCTGAGTTCACTGAAGTAGCAACGCCTATCATGTTTCCACTATTCTTTTGCTTTGATATGAATCTTGTACTCAACATTGAAAAAATAGCCCCAATTGTCGATAGTATCCCAAGGGGGAATGCGCCATCTTTCATAGCTCCGAGAAGATTGCTGATGGAAACACCAAATCGGATTTCGCCATTTTGGAAAACTGTTTCATGAAAATCTCTGTGTATACACACACCCAAGATGAGTAATGCACCTATGATATCCAGATAATCAGAATGTATGATTTTCCGTATCCATTTTTTGTACCTCATTTGATCGATTTTTATAAGAGAAGATTGTTCAAGATAAATTTAAAAAAGTATATTCAAATTCACTTTATGTAGTGTGGCTTACATTAGTATAAAGATGAGTCAAACGTTTATACTTCCTATGCTCATTTGATTGTTACATCATTGACCAAACTATTTAGCATGAAATTTACTGGCCCAACTGGTGAATATTTCGAGATTTCTCATTTAGGAGATTCCAACTCAGATTTCTATAAAAAAGAAGGAATGCTCACGCTAGTTTGGTTTGACGATGATAATGTGATCAGTGTCGATGGCAAACAATATTTAGTAACCAAAGACACCATTATTTGCTACACCTGGTTACACAATATTGATTATAAGGTTAAAGATAATGCCAGATGTTTACATTTTAATTCGCCATTCTATTGCATTCTCGATCATGATAGCGAAGTAGGTTGTAAAGGTATTTTGTTCTTTGGTTCGCGCCACCTCCCGATGATCAAGCCAGAAGCAAGAGATTTGGAGATATTAGAATCTGCATGGAAGATGGTAATCATTGAAGTGCAATCTGTCGACAATCTTCAATTGGAAATGCTCCAAATGATGTTGAAAAGAATACTCATAATCTGCACAAGAATATACAAAAACCAATCTTATGATGAACAGACGGTGACTAGGCAGGTAGACATTGTCAGAGAATTCAATTTTCTAGTTGAGCAACACTTCAGAGAAAAACATACAGTAGCCGACTATGCTGATTTGCTAAATAAATCTCCAAAGACATTGTCAAATTTGTTTGGTAAAATGTATCATAAAACACCACTCCAATTGATTCAAGAAAGAAAAATGTTGGAATCACGAAGGCTTCTTAAGTATACAGATAAACCAGTATCAGATATAGCCTATCATGTAGGATTCAATGACATTCAATCCTTTAGTCGGTTCTTTAAAAAGCATGAAACCATTTCTCCAACAGATTTCAGAGCTGTTTAGATATCTCTTTAGAGTAAAAAAGCCAATTGCATTTCAGATCATTATTCGTAGGGAATTATTGCAATAAGTCGGGAACTATTACTTATTTCGTAGGAAAAATTGATAAGCTAAGGGGAAATATTGTCTATGTTATTCAATGTAATCACCTTCATCTTTGTAGTGTTTTCAAAACGAACTTAAATGACTATAGTGAACCACTACTTCAATCAACTAACAAGAGGAATCAGTGTGTTCGTTCTGGTATTATTTTTAGTATCCTGAATAGGGGGTGACTTTTTTGATGAGTGTTACCAATTCAGAAAGAAATAATAACTGCTGGTTCATCGTATAGTATAGGAGTATTTTTAGATTTGAAGTAAATATGTAATTATGAAAGAGGAAAAAAACGAAGTAGAAAAAATAGAAATAGAAAAAATAGAAGCCCATGAGGAGTATTGTCCTAATTGTTGGGGTTATCAAGAGTATCAGGGAAAGCTTTACGATGCAGCTAAAAAAGAGGAAATTGATTTAAAAAATATCGAGAAAGCAAAAGGATGGATACAAGCATACGCTGCTAAGCATTTCCATGCATTTAAGATGGAAAAACGAAATGGTGTTGATACTTGCCCAGCATGTGCTGATTCCTAATAATCATATAAAAGCAATGATCACCTCATCCAGAAGGATATCTGGATAATAGCATGCATAAGTCATGAATCGGAGAAAAGTAGTCTGGACTATGTCAGGGCTACTTTTTTCTTTACTAAACACCAAAGATGAGGGTGATATCATTAAAAGTTGCGCTCACACATAATTGCTTATAATTAAGTTTCGTTAGTATTGTTGTAATCTTTGGTCTCCTCCAGCTAAAGCATTCTAATCAACTTAAAAGCAAACACAATGTTATCAACTACAAAGTCGAGACGATCATTTCTTGTATCTTCAACGGCATCTCTTAGTGCACTCCCTTTTGTCAAAATGAATGCTCCAATGCAAAGCCAAACAACTGATAATATAAACGAAATTGGACCGAAGTCTGGATTTACTCCACAAGTTGGCACCTTGGTTTCAATGATGAACTGGATGAGAGGACCAATTCTTAGTTCTGTAAGAGGATTGTCCATCAGCGAGCTTGATTATCTGCATGACGAAAAATCAAATACAATTGGGGCCATGCTGCTACATCTGGCAGCAACAGAACGCTATTACCAACTCAATACATTTGATGGAATGGAATGGGGCAGTTGGGATAGAAAAATAAAGGCTGAATGGGATACACCTATGGATCTAGGGGAAAAAGGCCGTCAAATAATCAAAGGCCATTCATTGGATTTTTATTTAGAAAAATTAGAATCAGTAAGAGCAAAATCTCTTGAAGAGTTAGCAACAAAAGACGATGAATGGTTACTCTCAGTAGATGAATCTTGGTTTTGGGGACCTACTAATAACTATTGCAAGTGGTTTCATGTTGTAGAGCACGAGTCAAACCACAATGGACAAATAAAGTATATCAGAAGTAGAATTTAAGAACCTACTGAAAATTCACTTAAGTGCATTCTCTGGATTACTTATGCGCATGTTAATGTGTACAATCTAGTGTAGCTTAGCTTACCGTTGTTTCAAAAGAAATTCACTACTTTAGAAATGTGAATACTTCCAATAATTATTTAGCTGCAATACTATTCGCTGATATCTCTGGATACACTGCACTTATGGAAAAAGATATGTCCAAGGCAATGGACATGCTGAAAAGGTATGAAGAAATTTGTAAGACTTTATCAGATAAGTATAGCGGTGAAATTGTCAAAAATTATGGAGATGGGAGTTTACTTACATTTAAAAGTGCAGTTAACGCCGTCAGTTGCGCTGAAGAAATACAACTAAAGTGCAGAGAATACCCACAGATCCCTTTGCGTATCGGCTTACACATCGGAGAAATTACGGAGCAGGAGAACGATGTTTTCGGGAATGCTGTGAATATTGCATCGAGGATTGAATCCATGTGTACATCAGGAGGCATCTTATTTTCTAAAGATATTTTCGAGCAAATAAAAAACTTGCCAAGATTATCTGTTGAAGCACTTGGAGAATTTGAATTTAAGAATGTAGAAAAACCAATGGAAGTTTATGCATTGGTAAATCATAACTTTCCTGTACCAGAAAAAGATAAGAGTAACGGTAAGCTAAAATCAAAGCAAAAACAAAAGGTAAAAATTCCATTGTTAGCTTGGGTCCTACTTACATTAAGTTTACTAGGATTTAGTGGCTACCAATTGTTTAAGACAGCAAACAAAGTACATGTAATAACGCTTGACGAAGAGAGTGAAGGTTTACAAAACTCAATTGCGATTTTGCCATTTGAAAACATGAGTGATAGTAAAGACAATCAATATTTTACAGATGGGATGCACGACGATTTATTGACATTTTTGTCCAAAGCAAAGCACTTAAAAGTGATTTCGAAAACCTCAGTATCCCAATTAAAAGATAGTGATCAAACCATAGAAGAAATTGCAAATCTGCTTGGTGTTTCTCATGTTATGGAAGGTAGTGTCAGAAGAATCGATAATCAGGTTAGAATTAATGTGCAATTAATTGATGCTAAGACTGATAATAGTTTGTGGGCAGAAATTTATGACAAAGAAGTAAGTCCAAAGAATATTTTCGAAATCCAATCAGAAATTGCGACTAAAATATCGAGTACGCTTATTGAGTCCGTATTTGCAGAAACTGAAAATTACGAACCAAGCAAATATACTGAAAACCTTGAAGCCTATGAAAATTTCTTAAGAGCAAAACAATTGAAAGAAACGGGGAATCGCGAGTCTTTAGTTGAGGCGAAAAGATTATTAGAAAATGCATTACAACTTGATGAGAGTTTTGCAGAAGCCATGGTTTTATTGGGTAATGTACATATTCATTTAGTCTATTATGGAGGAGAAGATCCAGAAGAGTATTTTCCGAAATCATGGGAATACATGGAGAAGGCGATGGAATTGAAACCAAATATATCAGATGCATATGCTTTAAAAGGAAGTTTATACCATTGGTGGAAAAAAGATTTTGCTGGGGCTAATGAAGCCTATGAGAAAGCGATCGAAATAAAGCCTAATAGCGATAATGCACTGTATGGGTTGGCAATTGCTTACCAAGATCTAAATATAAATTTTGAGAGGATAGAATCATTGTTGCAACGAGCGTTGACATTAAATCCATTGAATCCAAATTTGATTAGTTCTACTGCTATTTATCAACGGGAGAGCGGAAATTTAAATGGAGCTATTCGAACCTTAAAAAAAGGAATTGAAATTGCACCAAAACATCCAAATTTGTGGGTCAATTATGCTGGGAGTTATTATTATAATTCCAAGTTTGACTCGGTTGCAATAATCAGCCACCAGTGTGTTGAACAAAATGGAAAGAATGGACAATATTTGCAATATTATTTTGAAGCCTTATCTAATATTTCAGCTCTACCCGAATTGAAAAAAGAGCTTGATGAATTAAATCCAGATACCAACCAAGAGGAAATAATTAAATTAAACTATTTAAGAGAATACTATTTTCAGAAGAAAAATTTTATGGAAGTAGAAAAGCTGACCGAAAGACTTAGTGAGTACAATGCAAATTGGACGGATGCTGAACTATATAAATTTGAGAATGCACATTATCAAGGACAATTTGAAAAGGCAATCAACTTGTTTGAAAATGATAATAAGGATGTAGCATTTGATTCCATAGTTAATAACTATACTGGTGATGATATTAATTCAGTCCTCAGATACATTCATGCATTGCAACAGACAGGCAATGATGTGAAAGCAACAGAATTGATTGCACTGATTAAAAGAGAAATTTTGAAACACACAGAAACTAGAAATAAAAGATTACAAGATGTTTATTTCCTTGATTATATCCGAAGCTGCATTGCTACATTAAGTGGAGATGAAGATGACGCGGTCCAATATCTGGACAGTTATATGAAAACAGGTAACTCTTATAATATACGTTGGATTGAACAATCACCTATTTTTTCTTCCCTGCATGATAATCAACAATTTGTTGATATGCTCAACGGTTATCGAAAAGATATTAGTGAAAAGAGAGGAAAATTTAGAGAGTATTTAATTGAGAAGAAATAGTTGAGCTAATTTAGGTCAATTACAATTTTTCACATTCCTCAGTATTAATACATTAAAGTAATGATGAGCAGTTTACTTATTAGCATTTTAAGCATTCTTTTAATTTATTTGTTGCGACAGAAGTTGTTGTATTTTTAGTGAAAATGATGGTATAATATGCCATAAGTGGTAGTAACAGATTTACATATTCATGATGCAGAAGAATTGCTTTTTGCCGCCACCTATGGACGTGCTGCTTATAAAGCTGATATTAGTAACGATCTAGTATCTTCCACATTTGATGATCCTATCGAAGATTTAACTATATATCCAAACCCTGCATCTGAAATACTTAATGTTACACTTACTGAATCTTTTAATAAAGCCAATATTATTTTTTATGATTCTTTGGACGAATAGTGTATGAAGGTGATTTTTCTAGTACGGATGCTGCAGTAGACATAGCTCTTCTCAGCGCTGGAATTTATTACCTCAACATCTCTAATAACGATAAATCAGCGGTGAGTAAATTGGTTGTTCATTAATTCATTGTAAACTATTTTAATAGTTAATCGACTGATTTATATTTTCATTGAATCAGAAAGCATGCTGTTGTAAGGAAATTTGTGTAATTTAATTTTACCTCTTCATAAAATTCATCTTTAGCATGAAGCTTATAAATTATTTGTTTGTGTGTGTTCTATTTTATAGTTGTAGTAATTCGATCAAAAACATAGAGCCTCCAATAGTCACCAATAGTGCAATAAGTGAAGAAATAGAAGTGACCCATCCAGATAGTACAAGCCTTTATGGATTGATCGAAGCACCTTCATCAACGGGTTCTTTACCTATTGTAATTTTTATTGCTGGTTCTGGCCCTACAGATCATGATGGTAATGTTGGAGCACAGGTAACTAGTGGTTCTTATAAACTACTTTCACAAGCATTGCGGAAAGAGGGATTTGCCACATTGAGGTATGATAAACGAACAGCATCTAGAAGTAGGTTCCATCATAGTTTTGATCCCACAACAATGAGTTTTGACAAATTTGTTGAAGATTTAATTCTATTTATTGATATAGTTCATAAAGATGAGCGGTTCTCAGATGTCATATTGGCTGGTCATAGTCAAGGCTCATTAATTGCAATATTGGCAGCGCAACAAAGAGAAATAAAGAGTATAATTTCTCTCGCAGGAGCTGGAAGAAATATTAACTTGATCATGAGGGATCAATTTGAGGCAATGGGAATAAATGAAGATCAACTAAGACAATTTGATGAAGCATGTATAGAATTAAAAAGCGGAAATATTCCAACTGAGTATCCGATTTTTATGATGTCAGTGTTCAGTAAACCTAATGCAACATTTATGAGATCTTGGATGAACTATAACCCATCTGAAGAAATTAATAAACTTAACATTCCAATACTAGTTGTCAATGGTACGACTGATATTCAAGTTCCTGTAGCCGAAGCAGAATCGTTAAATGAAGGTTGCTCTAATTGTAGTTTGTCCATTATTGATGGCATGAATCATGTGTTGAAGACTGCTCCTTTAGATAGAGATTTAAATATTAAAAAGTATACAGATCCTAATTCACCATTGACAGACGGACTAGTTGAATCTATTGTAAACTTCTTGAAGGAATAATTTTACAGATTTAATTCCATAGATACATGATTCTCTCTATTAATATTATCAGAAAGTAAGAACCGTTTCACATCTTGTGCACTTTGAATGGGCTTTTCTTCCATTGGCACATGTCCAGCATCTTTATAAGATATAAGAATTGAATTGGAAATGTTTTCTTTGAACTTGTGCGCATCTTCAAATGGAACCCATGGATCAGCTTCACCCCACATCAATAATGTCGGTTCTTCCAATTGTGAAATTTGATCTATTCTGTTTTTGTCTCTACGTTTTACTCTGGCTATTAATGCGTCTCGATTTCCCTCTCGAAGACTCATGTGATAATAACGGTCGATTAATTCTTCAGTAATTTGTGAATCATCAAAGTACACTTCTTTAAGATTGTTTTCCGCTAATGAACGGATACTTATTTGTTTTAAAATAGGAGCTAAAATTGGATTAGCAATTAACTTAAATAATTGTGGTGGTTCATGTGGATAGCCAGCTGAAGCTACTAATACTAATTTGTTTACTTTTTCTGGAAAATCCAGTGCATAATTCCAGGCAATATAGCCACCTAAGGAATTACCAGCAATATGAAAAGAATCAATATTCAATTGACCCATTAGCTCATTAATAAATTCATTGTATGTGGTGGTAGAATAATTATTGTCAGTATTCGGACCAGTTAATCCAAATGCAGGCAGGTCTACACTAATACAAGTAAATGAATCTTTCAATTCGTCGACCCAAGGCTCCCAAGTATGTAAGGAAGAAGCGGTACCGTGAAGCAATAACAATGCTGGTCCTGAACCTTCATTTCTATAGTGGACAGGCATATTGTCAATTTCAAGAAATGCCGATGGAGCTTTTGCATAATCAGCTTTTAAATCATCTAGTGGAATATCAGCTTTGCGCATGAATAAAAATAAGATGAAGATTAAAGCCAACATTCCAAAAAAGAAATAGAACAATTTTTTCATGCTATTAATTACTTGTTTAAATAATAGAAAAAGATATCACAGCAATGAAGTTGGTAATTCCACTTTCTTTGCGCGTAGATATTCGCCCAATGTTTTTGCTTGTCCATCAATCTTAGCATTTGCTGCTACACCATCTTCCAGAAATCCTTTGATGTAAAAATTTAAAGCATATAGATTGGGAAATTCATAACGTTCTATTTCATAGGGCGCTGCATCTTTCATAATTTCTTTTAATTTGGCAACAGTTAAATATTGATGCAGAAAGTCATAAGCTTCTTGTGTCTTTCCCCATATACCAAGATTTGCATTACCACCTTTATCGCCAGATCTTGCTGCATATACATCACCCAGGTAAGCTTCTTTCAGATTGGTAAATTGAATATTATTTGTTGAAGATTTATTGTCAAATGCAAAGGGCAAATTATAATCCTTTTTTTCAGGCAATATGATTGTTTCGCCACTGATCATTAATTCTTGCGTAATATGTGTTTTATCAATTAGAGCTGGAAAATGTACAATTCTTGGTTTCGCTGGACCTGGAGCAGCAGAAATACTAAATCCTGGAACACTACATAAAGCCAGTTCTATAATTTTTGACGTAAATAATTTTCCTGCTTTCTGAGGATCATTATCTACTACCGATACCTTTAATGTTGCTAATGCTTCTTCATTTGTTTGTGGATTATCTTTGTTGGTTGGGAAATAGTCAAATCTTATTTGATCAAAACAATCTTCGCCTCCAATGTGATGTAAAAATTGTTTTTTAAATATGTCTACTTTTTTATCATTTTGTAATCCTGCGAAATAAAAGGTCATTGCATTTTGAAATCCACCCATACAGTTCACGGTGACTTTAGAACTTGTAGTTGCTGGACTACCTTTTATACCTGCAACACTTACTTTATTTTCTCCAACTTGTTTTAAAGTTATTGTATCAAAATGTGCGACAACATCCGGGGTAATATAAGATGGGGCATTTATTTCATATACCAATTGCGCAGTAACTGTCCCCACACTAATAAGACCGCCAGTATTTTCATGTTTTGATATGACGCTGCTACCATCTTCACTAATGCTTGCAATTGGAAAACCAACATGATTCCAATTCTGCACTTCTTCAAAATTAGAATAGTTGCCACCACTGGTTTGTGCACCACACTCGATGATATGACCTGCTACTGCTGCACCTGCCAATGCATCCCAATTCGTTTCTTCCCAGCCAAAGTGGAATGCAGCAGGACCCATAACCACAGATGTATCTGCAACTCGACCTGTTACTACAATATCAGCACCTCTTTTTAATGCATCTACGATTCCCCAACATCCTAGATATGCATTTGCAGATACAGGAAGCATGCCTGATTCAACTAAGTCTATTCCAGAATCAAGATGGGTCAATTTGGCTCCATTCTTTGCGAGCTCTTCCATTCTCGGCATCAGATTGTCACCCGCTATAGATGCAATTACTGGATGTAGACCCAAAGAATCAGCGAGACTTTCTAAGGCAGTCGCTAAACCTTTTGGATTTAAACCACCAGCGTTGACAACGACTTTAATGCCTTTATCCATACAAGAACCCATGACACTTTCCATTTGTTTGACAAAACTCCGTGCGTATCCAAGTTCCGGTTTTTTCATCTTAGCTTTGTGCAAAATTGCCATCGTCAATTCTGCTAGATAATCACCAGTAAGAAAATCAATTTCTCCACCTTCGACCATTTCCTTGGCGGCTGATAATCTATCGCCGTAGAACCCACTCATATTTGCAATCCGTACTGATGTCATTTTACTGGTTTAAGTTTCAATCAAAATACATATTTAATATGCCTTTTTAAGAATTGAATTCTTACAATAAATTAGCCTACGTCAATAAATTAATAATGCGTAAACGCTACTTTGTAGCAAAGTAAACAAGATTTATATGGGACCACTAGCAGGAATAAAAATGATAGAAATGGCGGGTTTAGGACCAGCGCCTTTTGGTGGAATGATGCTTGCAGATATGGGAGCTGAGGTTATACTAGTAGAACGAAAAGCAGCTGATTACAAAGTACCTGATTGCAATCGTCGTGGTAAAAAATCAATTGCACTCAACTTAAAAGATGCAGCTGACGTAGAAAAGTTGCTTAAGATGATGGAGCAGGCAGATGTTCTTTATGAAGGATTTCGTCCTGGTGTTATGGAGCGTCTTGGTCTAGGTCCAGATGTTTGTATGCAGCGAAATCCGAAACTCGTTTTTGCCAGAATGACTGGATGGGGTCAAACAGGTCCACTTGCTCATGCCGCTGGACATGACATCAATTATATATCATTGACTGGTCCACTTGCTGCCATAGGCGAGTTTGGACAGAAGCCTTCTATTCCTTTAAACTTGATAGGAGATTATGGAGGAGGTGGAATGTTTATGGTGACTGGAATTTTGGCTGCATACATTGAAGCTCAAAAATCTGGTAAAGGACAAGTTGTTGATGTAGCTATGACGGACGGAACAGCTGTTCTGATGGGGATTTTCAATACACTAAATGCATTAGGACAACAGAGTGTAGATAGAGGTGCAAATATGTTGGACTCTGGTGCACATTATTATGATGCATATGAAACCAAGGATGGTAATTACATTTCCATTGGTTCTATTGAACCTCAATTTTATGCACTGTTGATTGAGAAAATGGAGTTGGATCCAGAAGAATTTAAAGCTCAAAACAACAGAGAAAAGTGGCCAGGCTTCAAACAGAAGTTGAAAGAGCTATTCAAGACAAAAACAAGAGATGAATGGTGTGAAATCATGGAAGGCTCAGATGTTTGTTTTGCACCCATTCTCAATTTTATTGAAGCGCAGTCGCATCCACATTTGATAGCAAGGAATACTTATATTGATCTCGATGGAATCAAACAACCAGCTCCAGCTCCTCGTTTTAGTAGGACTGTATCTGAGATTCAAAGCGGTTCCGCAAAACCAGGTGAGCATACAGACGAAGTATTAAAAGATTGGGGCATTGAATGAATGGGACTAATTATGACAATCGAAATTGATCTTTCTACATATCAAGATGAACACGGACGTTTCACACAATTTCCAGGAAAGAAACAAAAAAAGAAGCAGTTGCAAATGCTGTATAATTTGGTAGCGTACTTTGAATCAGATAAGATTTATACAGAACAAGAAGTAAATGATATTCTAAATGAGTACCATACTTTTGGTGATCCAGCAAGCCTTAGACGATTGATGTTTGGACAGGGATTGTTGGGTCGCACCCTTGATGGACGAAGTTATTGGAAGGTCTAAGTAAGACGCTGAGGTAGTGATGCTTATTTGGTGAAACTGTTCTGTTTATTTCTCATGATCCCTTTGCTTATAGTGGTGTCTGTCAATTCCTGTAGAAATGTGGCAGTTTGACGAGGAACAAAATTGTAATATATCAATTCATTGTATTGGTTCTTTTCCGCCAAACGATGTGAAAGTCCATCAGATGCCTCATTAGTGAACAACTTAAAAAAAGCGCATGCAGTCAAATAAGTACCAATGGCATTTGGGTGACTACCATCAGGATCATATAAATCTAGATCTGGCATGAGAGTTCTTGATTTTTGCCAAAGCTCGCCAATCGGCAAAACGATAGCATCAATTTGTTTGCCAAGTGCTGTATAGCCTTTGCTTATGGTAGACTGCATCAAAGGATTCCATTTTCTAGACCACGTCATATATAAGATAGGTTCGGCACCAGAATCCCTGATAAGTTGTGCAAACTTCTTTCCGTAGATCATCATACTGTCTTGTCGTTGTATGGTACTCATGCTGTGATTTTGCAAAACCACATAATCAAAACCTCCATTCAAAATGATGTCTCTTGTATTCAAGTCTTTTTCTCCTCGCCAATGTTGACCCCAGTTGACACCTCCCGCAGTACTTTGTCTAATCTCCAGTTTGTGTTCTTTTGCTAAAGCCATGAGTTCTACTTGTTTTGGCAAATTCCAAAAGTAGGTATAGCTATTGCCAACAAATAGAATCTTCTTTGAAGAGCTTTGAGCCAACAAGCAATTAAATCCAATTACAAATACAATGAATAGCGTAAATCTCATTGCAATGAAGTTAGGAATTTTGGATTGCAATGAAAATGATTCGTTCATCTAATAAATAAGTCAGTTCGTCAGTTTTAGGTGGATCGAATGCAAGAATGACATAGATTGTATGTATTAAACAAAACGAACCGAAACCATTTTCGTTAACCTCAAATAGACTGAATATGGAAACCACAAATAACTACTGGCGAAGCTTCTTGGAACGCTAGACGAATCTATACCGAAGAGGAAAATGATTTGAATCTTTTTACAGCAAATAATCCTTTCCTTTCGAGTAATGCTCAGGATTCGGGTTCACTAAGCCCATTAGATCCGCACGCTGGATCAAATTTTCACAAAAAAATACAGAGATAGAGTTAAGTCAAAATCTTTAGCCATTGCTTTTGATTTGTACTGACAACTCACAATTTCCTAGGACAGAGTTTAGGATTGATAATATAATTCTTTCACTGTTGATTAGACTATTCGATCATTTAACTAATGCCATTGATTATGATAAACAAACCTTCACATAAACACCATTAACACTTAGGGCTAAACAACTTCCAGTTAGCAGGATGGGGACTTGCACAAGGTTCTCATCCTAGGCCCTCTATTTTTTGCATGTACCCTTTAAAACTATTAATCATGAAATACCATTCTTACCATACTCGCTCCATCACACCCAGAGAAAAACAAGTACTTGTATTGATAGCCTATGAATACAGCACCAAACAAATCGCTTCAGAACTTTCTGTTGCTTATGAAACAGCTCATTCTCATCGCAAAAATCTGTTGAGGAAATTGGATGCTAAAAATGCAGCAGGGCTGGTACGAACAGCATTCGAAGAAGGACTACTTAATGTCACTCAACGACACATCTTCTGACGAGCCAGTTATAAAGAATGACTTCCATCGTTCTTTAATAAGGCTTTGCCTTCTCAGATGAGCATTATCATTACATGATGCGGAATTAGCCGGTACGCCATTAGGTGCATCGGCTTTTCTCTTTGGATATTATCTTCCAAGAAAATGCTATTCATGATTCATTCTTGATGGTGATAGTTAATATTGACATTAAGACTCCGAAACACTTGACTAAACCAATTATGTAAGTATATTTGCGTCCCCATGTCTAGGCATGGAACTCAAATTAGCTAACTGTAGTTAATTTATACATATCGCGGGGTGGAGCAGTTGGTAGCTCGTCGGGCTCATAACCCGAAGGTCGT
>CAYNMW010000007.1:0-47500 GCA_964398295.1 uncultured Saprospiraceae bacterium
TCGTAGCATCAACGCTAACCACTTGTTGGCAGAATGCATCTCCAGGTGAGAAGTCACCACTGTTATCAAGATCTATAAACCACTCTCTTACCGTTTGTCCGCCTGCACAAACATTGTTGCCACGGCTTTCGGATAATAATTCTACTTCAAACGGATTTTCTCTTTCGCATCCTGCGCCTACCATTCCAGGTGTAGCAAGGAAGTCTCCATCTACACAAGAAATTGTTACATCCTCACAAACAAGAGAAGGAGCAGAACTGTCTACAACTTCCACACTGACTATACATTGATTGACATTCCCAAATTCATCTTCTACAAAAAGGATGACATCTACAATTTGACCAAAGTCATCGCAACAGAATTTGACAAATTCACCTGGAACGGAAATTTGAGCAAGGTTTTCACCTGTAGCTTCACAATCTTGTTTACCAGCAGGAGCTCCAAGGTCTACATCAGAAGTAAATGGTGAGCAAGTCCTAGGTGCAAAGCCAACAATGTTGTCTCTACAATCTCTTACTACCTCCCTCCAATCTTCTACTCTTACGACCGTCAGAGTCACCTTACTACAATCACTATCATGGCTACCTTCGTCTAAATCTTCTGCAAATATTTGAGCGACCCCATCTCCTAAAGCACCATTGTTAGTTAATGAAACTTGTAAAGAAGTCTCGCAGATAGGCACAGGGGGAACATCATCAACAACAATAACATTGAAGTCTATGTTTGATGCATTTCCACAATCATCTATTACGGTTCCTTCAACGAGGATAGGACTTTGATCTAGCCAAAGATCAACCAGATAATTTCCTTCGATTCTACCTTCATTTGTAAGCCAGATAACAGATGGTGAAGAATCACAATTATCTTGTATCGTTAAGTTTGGTAGTTCAACTTGTGCACTACATACCCAAGGATCAATGGACGCTGTGATATCATTTAATAAGGTTATAGGAACCAATTCGCCATTCATTTCCTGTACAATCACAGGTGGTGTAATGTCGATGATTTCAATGGTTTGTGTTCCACTGAGAACAACATCAGTATCACACCAATCGATAAGATTCCAAGTCCTCACAATTTTCACACCCTCTCCACATGCATCAAATTCTATATCTGAATATCCACTGAGTACATTACATACCCTATCAATAATCGGAACAATCGGATTTGTTAATCCAATGGTATCCAACCGCTCTAAAACCTGTTCTTCAAATAATTTATCTACAATGGTGATAACAGACCAAACTTCTTCGCCATTGATTATTTCTACAATTGTAGTATCTCTAAATTCTTGACCTACTTCTACTAATGTAGTATCAAATACAGTTACAACATTGAATACAGTGTCCTGTGAATCTGTATAGTTAGGGTAGGAGATACTACCACTGCCTGTTGCAGCAAGGATAGAAGCCGGACTACCCAAAGTAAAGTTCGAAATACTTTCACCTTCAGCCAATTCAATATCATTTAAATAGTTACAGTCAAGTGTAAGGCTTCTTGGGAATGAAAATGTCTGATCGTCTAATTCTAATTTGACTGTGGTATATCTTTGGCAGAGAATATCTACTTCTTGCAGGATACCATGCTGCAGTACTTTGCCAGAATATGTGATGAGGACAACTTCACCGTCAGCATTACAAATATCACCTTCTCTGGTTTCGACAACATTAATTTCTCCAACCAATTCAGGTCCGCAACGACCAAATGCTGCAGTTGCTTCTTCTGGACTGATCAAGCTAGCTGGGATACTGCCAGAAGGTCCACAGGTTAATGTACATTCAGGAGGTATGGAACCATCTTCAGTACAAGAACAAGGTGATTCAAGTTGAGGGATGATGTTTGCTTCTACTGTAATTTCGCCCCAGCAAGAATTTCCTAAACAACTGATTTGGTATCTAATTGTCTCTCCAGCTTCATCAGCAGTAAGTAGATCATTTCTAATAAAATCATTATGTTCATCAAACAACAAAATCTCATATATACCTGGGACCGGTGCCTCAAGTAAGATATCTGGGGTTAGCAATAACTCGCAAGCAACATTAAGACTAATTTGTAAATCACCATTGCACACAAGTTCATCGCAAATGGCATCTACAAAGTCTTGATTTTCCCGGTCTTCACCTGGTAATAGAACTCCGGTAATTACATTAGGATCACCGCCATCAATATCTGAAACTGAGAAGAAATCACCTGGATCTGTTTCAATCAAGGTAAATGGACCAGCAGGTACATTATCAAAACTATAGAATCCACTTTCATCTGTAAATGTTTCTAAAGTATCTCCTTCTGAAGTTATCAATACCACCAAAACATTTGCTAAAGGAGAATCTCCGGTAGAATTGCCATCTTCATCTTCTCTAACTGTACCAGATAAACTTGAAGGAGGAAAGCTAATCGGTGTAAATGTCGGATCATCTGGACCTCCTGTTTCATTTGGATCACCAGGGTTCCCCGTATCGGAAGGATCAGTTACATCATCGCCATTAGGATCCTGACCAGTAGCAATGGCTTGGTTGTCAACTCCTAGTGCATCAATATCCGCCTGAGTAATGGCGTATGTAGCAGTAGCAATTCCAGATTGTCCTGGTGCTAATGTTGATGGAACTACAGGACCTGGAACCGGTAATATTCCTGTCCCAGTAAATATGCCACCATCTTCATTTAGAGCAACATTAGTAAGTGTTACATTTCCACAGTTAGTTGTAACATAAGTGTATGTAATAATATCACCAGGATTAGAAAAACCATTAGCGCCTTGATTGAACTCAGATGTTTTGATCACACTGATACATGGATTTGGATTAAGTATTGTAATTGTAGGATCATCAGGATCGCCATCACCATTCGGATCAATATCATTTGGATTATTTGGATCATCTGAAGGATCTGTTACTGGGATTCCATCGGGATCTTGCCCTTCAGTGAATGCAATATTTTCAAAGATACCCGCATCAATATCTGCTTGTGTGAGTATATAAATTCCGGTGAAAGTCGTGTTATCTGTTTCGCCTGGATTTAGCAGAGGAATAGGTCCACCAATTACCTCGACAAGAGGATCTGTAACCACAATGTTTGTCAATGTTGTATTTCCAACATTGGCAACAGTAAATATGAATGTGACTGTTTCTCCAGCCTGTGTTATGCCATCGCCATTTTCATCGTTTAATACACTTTCCTTAAAAAGAGTAATGTCAGGACTTGGAATAAGTGGCGTATCAACTGTATCGTCATCTGTTATTGGATTCCCATTTGGATCATCACCAGAAACAAGAGCTGTATTTTGAATACTACCATTATTGATATCTGCTAGAGTCAGTACGTAGACTCCTGTAAATGTTGTGTTATCTGTTTGTCCAACAGCTAAAGTTGCTATCGGTCCACCATTTATAGTCACAAGCGGATCAGTAACGGTTATGTTTGTTAAGGTAACATTTCCGGTATTTGTAACATCAAATGTATACACAATCGATTCACCTACTTGAGGTAAACCATCTCCATTGGTATCATTCAATATTCCTTTCTTGACTATGCTTATACCTGGACCTTGAGGAGTAGGGACATCTTCATCACTTGGATCTGAAACATCATTTCCATCGGGATCTTGACCATTGGCAGTAGCTGTATTTGCTACGTTGCCATTGTCAATGTCGGCTTGAGTTAGAGTGTATACACCTGTAAATGTTGTATTGTCAACTTGTCCAGGTAAGAGTATAGCTATTGGATTACCAATCACTGTAATTAAAGGATCAGATACGGTAATATTTGTCAATGTTACACTACCAGTGTTTGACACACTGAACGTATAGTTAATCGTTTCTCCTACTTGTGCAATGCCATCTCCGTTTTCGTCTACGAGCGTACCCATTTTTACGAGAACTAAGCCTGGTTGCTGCTGAAATGGTGTGTTTTCTGGGTCATCATCAGTGACTGGAGTACCATTAGGATCATCTCCACTAACGATCGCTGTATTATCTACAGAACTATTATCGACATCTCCTTGCGTTAAAATGTAAACACCGGTGAATGTCGAATTATCAACGGACCCTACAGCCAGTGAAGGAATCGGGCCTCCTTGAACTGTTACAATTGGGTCGATCACATTGACATTGGTCAATGTCACATTACCTGTGTTTGTTACCACAAATGTATATGAGATTGATTCTCCGACTTGTGCAATACCATCTCCATTCTCATCAACAAATGAACCACTTTTTATGATGTCTATCATTGGATCTTGAGGAACAGGTGTGTCTTCTGGATCATTATCCGTTATCGGAGGATCACCATTAGGATCAGTTCCTGCTACGGTTGCTACATTAGGAACGCCACCCGCATCAATATCCGCTTGTGTTAATGTATACACTCCAGTAAATGTTGTAGCATCAATTGCTCCAGGGAGCAAGACTGGAAGGGGACCACCAATTACAGTAACTAAGGGATCAGTAACAGTAACATTTGTCAGAGTAACATTTCCAGTATTAGCGACAGTGAATTGATAGCTTATTGTTTCACCAACTTCAGCAACTCCAGGAATCACACCATCATCTTGGAAAGTTCCTGTTTTAATAATGTCAATGCCAGGCATTTGAGGAATTAAAATATCCTCGTCGTCTGGATCAGATACAGGATCTCCATTCGGATCGCTACCAGTAGTGGTTGCAGTATTTGGCACGTTACCAGCATTAATATCATTTAAGGTCAATGTGTATACTCCTGTAAAAGTGTCATTGTCGGTTTGTCCAACAAACAAAGTTGGAATCGGGCCACCAATTACGGTAACCAATGGATCAGAAATGGTGACATTTGTCAAGGTTACATTTCCTGTATTTGTTACAGAGAAAGTATATGTAATAGTTTCGCCTACTTGTGCAATGCCATCTCCATTTTCATCTTCAAATGATCCTGTTTTTGTTAATAATATTTCTGGATCTTGAGTGAATGGTGTGTCTTCTGGGTCATTATCTGTCACAGGATCTCCATTTGGATCATTACCTGAGACTGTCGCTGTGTTCATCACACTGGCGTTGTCGATATCCGTTTGTGTCAATACATAAACTCCTGTAAATGTAGTGTTGTCAGACATGCCGGGAGACAAACTAGGAATAGGTCCTCCTGTTACAGTCACAAGAGGATCAGTCACAACAACAGATGTAAGTGTCACATTCCCCGTATTCGTAACAGTGAAAATATAACTTAGTGTTTCACCGACTTGAGGTATGCCATCTCCATTTTCATCAATAAAGACACCACTTTTAATGATATCAATCATTGGGTCTAGAGGAGTTGGTGTGTTTTCTGGATCACTATCTGAAACAGGCCCGCCGTTTGGATCAGTTGCATTGGTTACAGCCAAATTTGTAACGCCTCCAGCATCAATATCAGCTTGGGTTAATACATAGATTCCTGAGAAGGTAACATCATCAGATGCGCCAACTGCCAATAATGGAATAGGTCCTCCTGTAACGGTAACAATTGGATCAACGATAGTAACACCTGTTAAGCTGACATTACCAGTATTTGTTACAGTGAAATCATATTGAATTGTTTCACCTACCTGTGCAACGCCATCTCCATTTTCGTCTTGGAAAGTCCCTGTTTTAATTAGATCAATTGCAGGATCTTGAGGAATTGGTGTATTTTCTGGATCATTATCACTAACAGGAATTCCATCTGGATCATCTCCCGTTGTTGTTGCAACATTATCAACTCCACCAGCATCAATATCAGTCTGTGTTAAAATGTATACTCCTGTAAAAGTAGTATTGTCAATTGCTCCTACTGGTAGGCTTAATATTGGACCTCCAACAACAGTAACTAAAGGATCATTAATCACTACGTTTGTTAATGTAACATTTCCAGTATTTGTGACAATGAAGGAATAAGCTATTGACTCACCAATTTGCGCAATACCATCTCCATTTTCATCAACAAAAACGCTATTCTTTATCAAGTCTATTAAAGGAAATTGAGGAGTCGGATTATCGTGTGGGTCATCGTCAGTAACTGGATTTCCATCAGGATCATTACCAGTCGTTGATGCGAGATTAACAACGTTACCATTGTCTATATCCGATTGTGTCAATACATATGTTCCGGTGAAGGTAATATTGTCTGACATTCCTACTCCTAATATTGGAATTGGACCGCCTACTACTGTTACAAGTGGATCTGTGACAGTGACATTTGTTAATGTCACATTTCCTGTATTCGTAACAGTAAATGTATAAGATATTGATTCACCTACCTGTGCAATGCCATCTCCATTTTCATCCTGAAACATACCCGATTTAGTTAGCATAATTTCTGGATCTTGAACGAACGGTGTATTTTCAGGAGCATCATCAGTTACCGGGTCACCATTTGGATCATTACCAGATGTGGAAGCAACATTATCAACAGAACCTGCATCTACATCGGCTTGTGTAAGAGTGTATGTACCAGTAAAGGTTGTATTGTCAGTTGCACCAACAGCAAGGCTGACAAGAGGGCCACCGATAACAGTAACAAGGGGATCCATGACTGTTACATCCGTAAGAGTTACATTCCCAGTATTCGTAACAATAAACACATAAGAAATAGTCTCTCCAGCTTGAGCGATACCATCACCATTTTCATCATTGAAACTTCCACTTTTTTGAAGTGCTATAGATGGATCTTGCGGTGTCACAGTTTCTTCAGGATCATCATCTGACACAGGATCACCATTTGGATCATCACCCATTGTAGAGGCAACGTTTGGCACAATACCTGCATCAATGTCTGCCTGAGTTAAAAGATAGATTCCGGTAAATGTAACATCATCTATTTGACCTGGGTTGAGAGTAGGGATAGGGCCACCCATTATTGTAACGAGCGGATCTGTTACAACAACATTTGTGAGCGTGACATTCCCAGTATTCGTAACAACAAAAGTGTAGGTTATTGACTCTCCAACTTGAGCGACATTGTCCCCATTTTCATCTTGAAAGATTCCGGTTTTTACGATGTCAATCATTGGGTCTTGAGGCGTCGGAACATCTTCAGGATCATCATCAGTTACAGGGTCACCACTTGGATCATTACCAGATGTCGTTGCGACATTTGCGACGTTCCCAGAGTTTATATCCATTAGCGTTAATGTATATGTACCCGTAAATGTCGTATTGTCATTTGCTCCTACAGCTAGAGAAGGAATAGGACCTCCTACTACAGTGACAAGTGGGTCTGTAACTGTAACATTAGTTAGTGTCACATTTCCAGTATTGAAAATTGTAAAGGTGTAAGAGATAGTCTCTCCAACTTGAGCAATTCCATCACCATTTTCATCTTGAAAAACGCCTGCTTTTACAAGCTCAATCATCGGATCTTGAGGAGTAGGTATATCCTCAGGATCTTCATCCGTCGTTGGGTCACCATTTGGATCATCACCAGATGTGGTAGCAACATTTGCTACATTGCCAGCATCTATATCAGCTTGGGTTAAAGTATATACACCTGTGAAAGTAGTATTGTCTGTTGTACCTACTTGTAGTGTAGGAATTGGTCCGCCTATAACAGTAACCAAAGGATCAGTCACAGTAACATTAGTTAGTGTCACATTTCCAGTATTGATTACAGTAAAAACATAAGCTATTGTTTCTCCAACCTGAGAAACTCCATCACCATTTTCATCTTGAAATGTACCAGTTTTAATTAATGTTATATCTGGGTCTTGTACGAAAGGAGTCTCCTCTGGATCATCGTCCATGACTGGATCACCATTTGGATCTGTACCTGAAGTTATAGCACTATTCAACACCATAGCGGCATCAACATCTGCTTGAGTCAATATATAAGTACCAGTAAATGTGGTGTTGTCTACTTGTCCAGGAACTAAAACAACTGGGCCTCCAGAAACAGTAACAAGAGGATCAGTTACTGTTACACCAGTTAAGGTAACATTACCTGTATTTGTGACAACAAAAATATAACTAATCGTTTCTCCTGCCTGAGCCAGGCCATCACCGTTTTCGTCTTGGAAAGCACCACTTTTGACAATGTCGATTAATGGATCTTGTGGAGCAGGGACCTCCTCTGGATCATCATCAGTAACAGGATCGCCATTTGGATCCATGCCTGTGGTTGCAGCAATATTGGCTACCATTCCATTATCTATATCAGCTTGAGTCAAAGTATATGTGCCAGATAAAGTAACGTTGTCAATTGCACCTACTGGTAACAACGGAATCGGTCCGCCTATAACTGTGACCAGAGGATCGGTAACTGTGACATTTGTCAAAGACACATTACCTGTATTTGTAACTGTAAAAATATAGCTTATGGTTTCACCAACTTGAGCAATGCCATCGCCATTTTCATCTTGGAAGGTTCCATCTTTTATCAGATCAATCATAGGATCTTGAGGAGTCAGAACATCTTCAGGGTCAGTATCAGAAGTAGGATCGCCATTAGGGTCGTTACCCATTGTAGTTGCGACATTGGCTACATTACCAGCATCAATATCAGCTTGGGTTAATGTGTAAGTCCCAGTAAATGTAGTATTGTCAACTGCACCAACTGCTAATGCAGCCAATGGTCCACCGATTACTGTAACCAAAGGGTCAGTAACAGTAACATTAGTTAAGGTAACATTACCAGTATTTGTAACAGTAAATGTATAAGCTATTGTCTCTCCAACTTGGGAGATGCCATCTCCATTTTCATCTTGAAATACACCATCTTTAATGATGTCAATCATTGGATCTTGTGGCAGTGGTTCATCTTCGGGATCATCATCCATGGTGGGGTCGCCATTTGGATCAGTCCCCGTAGTAGTAGCGACGTTTGCAACCATTCCTGAATCAATATCCGCTTGAGTCAATGTATAAGTTCCTGTGAAAGTGACCATGTCAGTTGAACCGACAGGTAACACTGGAATTGGACCCCCTAAAACAGTTACTAGTGGATCAGTGATCATCACATTTGTCAAGGTGACATTACCTGTGTTGCTTACTGTAAATACATATGATATTGTTTCTCCAACTTGTGCAGCACCATCACCATTTTCATCCTGGAATGTAGCATCTTTTACTAAACTAATATCCGGATCTTGGACAAATGGGGTTTCTTCGGGATCATTATCATTTACCGGATCGCCGTTTGGATCATCTCCCGATGTTGTCGCTAGATTCAACACCATAGCTGCATCGACATCATCTTGAGTTAATATATATGTACCTGTGAAAGTGGTATTGTCAACTTGTCCAGGTGCCAATGTAACTGGTCCACCAGATACAGTGACTAAAGGATCTGTAACAGTAACACCAGTAAGTGTGACATTACCAGTATTTGTGACAACGAAATTATAACTTATGGATTCGCCAGCTTGCGCTAAACCATCACCGTTCTCATCTTGAAAGACACCACTTTTAATGATGTCTATCATAGGGTCTTGGGGTAATGATTCATCTTCTGGATCAGTGTCATCGACTGGATCTCCATTAGGATCGATACCCATTGTTGTTGCAACATTGGCCACAGTACCTGCGTCTATATCTGCTTGCGTTAAAACATATGTACCAATGAATGTGATATTGTCTGAAGTACCCACTGCGAGAGAAGGAATTGGACCACCTGCTACAGTAACTATTGGATCAGTAACTGTAACGTTTGTTAGTGTGACATTTCCAGTATTTGTTACGGTAAATACATAACTAATTGTTTCCCCGACTTGCGCAACATTGTCTCCATTTTCATCTTGAAAAGTTCCATCTTTAATAATATCAATCATTGGGTCTTGAGGAGTTGGTACGTCTTCTGGGGCAGGATCAGTGACTGGATCACCATTTGGATCAGTACCAGTGGTGGTAGCAACATTGGCAACGTTTCCAGCATTGATATCGGCTTGTGTAAGTACATAAGTTCCTGTAAATGTGGTGGTATTCGTTATGCCTACTGGAAAAGAAGGAATTGGTCCTCCCATCACAGTAACAAGCGGGTCTGTAATTGTCACATTTGTTAATGTAACGTTTCCTGTATTTGTGACTGAAAATGTATATGCAATTGTTTCGCCAACTTGTGCTACACCGTCACCATTTTCATCTTGAAAGACACCAGTTTTGACTAAGTCGATCATTGGATCTTGAGGAGTAGGGATGTCTTCTGGAGCAGGGTCCATAACTGGATCTCCGTTCGGATCATTTCCTGTAGTCGTTGCAACATTGGCAACATTTCCATTGTCAATATCCATTTGATTTAAAATGTAAGTGCCAGTGAAAGTTGTGTTGTCGCTAGCTCCTACAGCTAAAGATGGTATCGGACCACCTACTACCGTAACGAGTGGATCGGATACAGTTACGTTTGTGAGTGTAACATTTCCAGTATTTGTAACAACAAATGTATATGCGATTGATTCACCTACTTGCGCAATTCCATCTCCATTTTCATCTTGAAAAATACCAGTCTTAACAAGATCGATCATAGGGTCTTGTGGAGTAGGCACATCTTCAGGTGCAGGGTCGTCTACTGGATCACCATTAGGATCGGTACCGGTTGCTGTAGCAACATTTGCAACATTACCATTATCTATATCGGTCTGGGTTAAAATATAAGTACCAGTGAATGTAGTATTATCTGAAGCTCCTACTGCAAGAGAAGGGATTGGTCCACCTATTACGGTCACAATTGGGTCTGTTACAGTTACATTTGTTAATGTCACGTTCCCTGTGTTCATTACTGTAAATGTATAGGATATGGATTCACCTACCTGAGCAATTCCGTCACCATTTTCATCTTGAAACATGCCTACTTTTACCAATTCTATGTCTGGCAATAGTGGCAACGGTTCGTCTTCAGGATCCATATCTGATGTTGGGTCACCATTAGGATCAGTACCGGTTGCAGTCGCAGTATTTGCAACAGAACCATTATCTATATCAGCTTGAGTTAATGTATAGCTTCCCGTAAAGGTTGTATTGTCAGTACCACCAACAGCAAGTGTAGGGATAGGACCTCCAGTGACAGTTACTAAAGGATCTGTAATGGTGACATTTGTGAGTGTAACATTACCAGTATTCATTACCGTAAAAACATAACTTATGGTTTCTCCTACCTGTGCTATACCATCGCCATTTTCATCAACGAACATGGCAGTTTTTATCAGCATTATTTCAGGATTCTGGATGAAAGGGGTTATCTCCGGATCATCGTCCATAACAGTTTCTCCTGTAGGATCTGTTCCTGACACAGTAGCTGTATTATTTACCATTCCTGCATCAACATCTGTTTGCGTTAAAGTATATGTTCCTGTAAAAGTGATTATATCAGATGCGCCAGGTGCAAGTGAGGGTATAGGACCTCCAGCAATGGTGACCAAAGGGTCAGTGACGGCAACATTTGCTAAAGTTACATTACCAGTATTGCTTACAACAAATGTATATGTTATGGTTTCTCCTACCTGTGCAAATCCATCTCCATTCTCATCATTGAATGCTCCGTTCTTAATAATTTCTATTTCTGGATCTTTCGTAAGAGCTACTACTGCTGTATCGTCATCCATAACAGTCATGCCGGCTTCATCAAGGGCTTCTGCTAATGCTGTATTCGTATAGGAACAATTGTCAATGTCTGCTTGCATAAGCGAATACATTCCTGTGAAAGTTAAATCGTCACACTCACCAGCGGCAAGCATCGGAATTGCCATTCCACTTACTGTAACTTGCGGATCTGAAACGATAACATCAAAAACAGGAAGGCCACCTATATTACAAACTTCGAAAGTATACGTAATGATGTCTCCTACCTGGGCAGGAATATTCACGTTGGTATCATCAGCAGTTTTGGTAAGCATAATTTCAGCCGAACAATCGAATATGAACAATACTTCTACTTCATCAGAGAGAGCAAATCCAGACCAAAAAGTGTTTATCCATGCTTGATTGGCAAATGATTGTCCAGCTGGTGTATTTAAACCCCAGATGTGACACATATTATTTGTACACCCAGCTAATTCTATATCCTGTGGAAATTGACTCACAGGTGGATTCAAGGCAGTATCATCCCAGAAAAACTCCAGAGATCCTAATGCAAAGGGGGGATTTATAACTGCTCCGCCATATCCGTTATTATTTATTTCAAAATCACCTAAAGGTAAGTGGGTAACGCCTACTTGTATTAATGTGTTTATTGACAAGGTAGTCCCAGATGGCACTGGATTACCAAGTCCATCCAATCCATCCCATGGCGCACAACCTGCTGTAGCTTCGGTTACGGATTCCTGTACTAAGAGGACATCAGATGATCCAGGAGTAAAAATATCATCTCCATCAAAATCAATAAAAATAGTTACCAAACCTCCTTTATTCGTCGAATAAGGAAGACAACTGTCAAGATTGCCACAGAACCTTTCGATATCAAGAGTAATTTCTGGTTCAGTTGTAGCAGGTGGAAAACAGTCAATATCGGGTTCTGAAAAGAATATTGGAAACTCTCCAGATACAGCATCGTTTGGAACAGTATTGTAGTCTACAGACTGCAAATCAGCTGCAATATTCCCTGTATTGGTTACACCAAATCGAGTAACGGCAAGTTGAAATCCACCAGGTATGACATCGTCAAGTGTTATAAAGGTTGTCACACTATCAAATGTTTGATACGTGTAAAAGTCTAAATCTGTTAGCGAGAAACCACCAGTTCTTCTATTGTACAAAGACCAACGATACGAGAAAAGTCTACCTGTTTGAGGCACTCCTGCCATATCTTCAATAGAAACATCGAATAAACAGGTTGTTAAATCGTTATTGGCTAATCCGTTTTGATCATATTCAATATAGTACACACCATCAGCAGGTGCATTGTTGACAACCTCTAGTCCGTCATAACCTGCACCAGTTACTTCAATAGCTCCCATTGCTCCAGTGACGTCATCAGGAATATATCCCATATTTCCAGCACCAAGTAGTCCATTCCCATCACCTAAAGCAGTTTGTGGACCAAATACTATTGGTTCAGCACCAGTTGATAATAAAGGGTCTCCAACGACAGGTCCTCTAACTTGAAAATTAAATGTACCATTGTTCAATGCACAGTTCATTCCAAGAAAAGCATTATCTCCTTCGTTTAGCTTAAAATAAATACGTCCATCAGCTTCTGATTGAGTCGTGTGTATTGTATTATCAACATCATTTCCATTGAATAAGGCTAAATGGATCTCGTCTGGCTCATTTCCTTCAAGTGCGCCAAGCCATTGTGCAGTCCCTTCTTGACCTTGCGTTGTACCAGATAATAAAAGGAAAAAGAGAAAAGGCAGTGAGATATTAAGATGTAGAATAGTCTTTAAAATTTCTAATTTGCTCAAATTATGAGATAATTCAATTTGATTATTCATGGATCAGGTTGGCTAATTATTAAATCTGTTAGGACTGAAAATCAAATTAAGCAATTTACGGGCAAAAATTCTATCCAATCTTAAGTGAACAAAATTATAATTTTATTGACTTTAATTAAATTTTAATGTTAAAATTAACAGATATATCTAACATATATACATCTTAAAATTATACAACTTCAAAATGGTATAAAAGTCAAGAAGCACGGAGATTAGATCATACATTATTGTGAAAATAATGTTGAGTAAGTGTTTAATAGATTCAACCATAACTCATATTGATTATTTGCCTAATTCACAAGTCTTAAAGTTTGCTATTTTCCTCTCCAGATCTGTCGTTTCTAGTTGATATTGTCAATTTAACTTGCCAGATGCAGGATAAAGCTTGAAAAATTTAGATTATTGCAATGAAAAGTTTGGGACAATGATAAAATAAAGATTACCTTTGCGCCTCTTTTGAGAGAAAGAGTATATTATTTAAAATA
Source organism: uncultured Saprospiraceae bacterium (assembly GCA_964398295.1). Taxonomy (GTDB): domain Bacteria; phylum Bacteroidota; class Bacteroidia; order Chitinophagales; family Saprospiraceae; genus CALFUK01. Next base: position 13,828 of record CAYNMW010000007.1, read on the forward strand.
GAGTATGAATCAAAAAATCAGGATTAAGCTTCGTTCATATGACCACAATTTGGTGGACAAATCAACGGAGAAAATCGTAAAGACAGTTCGCAATAGTGGCGCTGTCATTACTGGTCCGATTCCGCTGCCTACTGAGAAAGAGGTCTTCACCGTCTTGCGTTCTCCGCACGTCAATAAGAAATCTCGAGAACAGTTCCAGCTCCGGACACATAAAAGGTTGATCGAGATCTACACTCCTACACAAAAAACAGTCGATGCTTTATCAAAGCTGGAGCTGCCTAGTGGAGTGGACATCCAAGTCAAACTTACTTAAGAAGAAAATATTAAATAACTGAGGTCTTTATTGACTTCGACATTTTTACTGATGAGTCAAAAGGCTCTACAAAACATCAGTTAGATGAATGGATTAATAGGAAAAAAAATAGGAATGACTAGCATCTTCGCTGAAGATGGTAAGAATATTTCCTGCACGGTCATAGAGGCTGAGCCAAATGTAGTCACACAGGTGAAAACAGAAGAAAGCGACGGATATAATGCTGTACAGCTTGCAATTGGTGATAAAAAGGAGAAAAACTCTTCTCAAGCTTTAGTTGGCCACTTTAATAAAGCAAATACGCCACCTAAAAGAAAGGTGAAGGAATTCAGAGATTTTGATATCGCTGAAAAAGCTTTAGGAGATACAGTTAAAGTTGATGAATTGTTTGAAGAAGGCGACTATGTAGATGTTTCCGGTACTTCTAAAGGAAAGGGATTCCAAGGTGTGGTAAAGAGGTATAACTTTAAGGGAGTTAATGATGCCACTCACGGTCAGCACAACAGACAGCGTGCTCCTGGGTCTATTGGTGCAGCATCTACACCATCCAAAGTTGTAAAAGGAATGAGAATGGGCGGTCGAACTGGTGGCACAACAATCACAACTAAAAATTTAGAAGTGGTGAAGATTTTTCCGGAAAAAAATCTATTGTTAATCAAAGGCGCAGTACCAGGTCACAAGGGTGCATACGTAGTCATCCAAAAATAAGAGTACCATGAAAGCAGATATATATAATATAGAAGGTGGTAAAACGGGAAAATCAATAGATCTTCCAGATAATATCTTTGGGTTAGAGCCTAATGATCACGCTGTTTACCTTGCTGTGAAGCAATACAACGCGCACCAAAGACAAGGAACGCACAAAGCAAAAGAAAGAGGTGAGATTAAGGGTTCTACTAAGAAGATAAAGAGACAAAAGGGTACAGGTACGGCGCGTGCTGGCTCTATGAAAAATCCTTTGTTTCGAGGAGGAGGACGTGTTTTTGGTCCTAGACCGAGAACATACACAATCAAGCTGAATAAGAAGGTAAAGCAATTGGCTAAAGCATCAGCTTTATCATCTAAAGCATCTGATGGTTCACTAATTGTGTTGGAAGACTTTTCTTTTGATGCGCCAAAAACGAGTGCATTTGTAGATGTGTTGAAAAAGCATGAAGCAGATGCAGTTAAGTCATTAGTCGTTACAGGTGATCATGATATTAATCTTCATCTGTCAAGTAGAAATTGCAAAAAATCAGGAGTTGTCTCTGCAGACAGTCTCAACACATACAGCATATTAAACGCGAACAAGCTTTTTATTTCTGAAAGTGGAATCGCAAAACTTAAAGAATTATACAGCTGATATGAAGAATATTTTAATCAAACCTATCATTTCTGAAAAGTCTGAAATACTGTCTGAGTCAGTCGGGCATTACACTTTTTTGGTAATGAAGAAGTCAAATAAAGTAGAAATTAAGAAGGCTGTTGAAAGTATGTACAATGTCACTGTTGATTCTGTAAATACGGTGATCATGCCAGCAAAGCGCAAGGTTAGAAATACGAGAGGCGGAGTACAAAAAGGATATAAATCCTCATTCAAAAAAGCAATTGTGAAATTAGCATCAGGAGAAGAAATAGACTTCTTCGGTGATATATAATATTTAATAAAATGCCAGTTAAAAAGTACAAACCGGTAACTCCGGGCACAAGATTCAGGCAAGGAAATGATTTTTCCGGGTTATCAGGAGATAAGCCAGAAAAGTCCTTACTGAAGAAGTTGACTCGCTCAGGTGGCCGAAATCATGATGGTAAGATGACCAACCGTCACATAGGTGGTGGTCACAAGAAAAGGTACCGTGTGATTGACTTCAAAAGAGATAAAGAAGGTACAGCAGAGGTAATAAGCTTACAGTATGATCCGAATAGATCTGCGTTTATTGCTTTGGTACAATATGATGATGGTCAAAAAAATTACATCATTGCCCCAGACAAGATTGCTGTTGGTGATAAAGTAAAATCAGGAAGAGGAGTAGAACCTAATATTGGAAACTGTTTATTTCTTGATGAAATTCCTTTGGGTTCTGATATTCATGCTATCGAGATGGCTCCAGGGAATGGAGCTGCAATTGCAAGAAGTGCAGGTACTTATGCAACCTTGATGGGTAAAGAAGGCAAGTATGCAATCTTAAAAATGCCTTCAGGTGAAACAAGAAAAATTTTGTTGACTTGTAGAGCCGTAATGGGTACCACTTCTAATTCAGATCACCAATTACAAGTATCAGGAAAAGCGGGTAGAAGTAGATGGCTTGGTAGAAGACCAAGAGTAAGAGGTGTAGCGATGAATCCAGTGGATCACCCAATGGGAGGTGGTGAAGGTAGAGCATCTGGAGGGCATCCAAGATCAAGAACTGGTATCATGGCAAAAGGTCAAAAAACTAGGAATAATAAGAAGTATTCTTCTAAGTTGATTATTTCAAAAAGAAAGAAACGTAATAAAAAATAAAGCTAGAGAATGGCACGATCACTTAAAAAGGGACCATACGTATATCATAAGCTTCTTACTAAATTGGAGAAAGCTAAATCTTCTAATAAGAAGACAGTTATTAAAACATGGTCAAGATCATCAATGATTATTCCAGGTATGGTCGGAGAGACCATCGCTGTACACAATGGGAAAACATTTGTTCCTGTGTTCGTTACAGAAAATATGGTTGGTCATAAACTTGGTGAATTTTCACCGACACGAACCTTTAAAGGTCATTCTGGTAATAGACGTTAATGTCTAAAATCAAGTCAATATGAAAGCACAGGCAAGATTAAAAAATATTCCAATGTCAGCGCGTAAAATGCGAATGGTGACAGATGCGATAAGAGGTAGAAATATCAATGAAGCACTTAATATTTTGAAGTTTACCAAAAGAGAGGGTGGTACATGGTGTGAAAAGGTATTGCTTTCTGCAATCGCCAATTGGGAGCAGAAGTCAAATTTGACATTGAGTGCAGATGATTATGATTTAACGATAAGCGAAATTAGATCAGATGAAGGCACAATGTTGAAAAGAGTACGTCCTGCACCACATGGACGTGCACATAGAATAAGAAAACGTACCAATCACTTAATCGTGGTTGTTGAAAATAAGGTTTCAATAGATAATGAAGATCAATTCGCAGGAACAGATACTTCTGAAGAAGAATAAAAGATTTAAAATCCAATTATGGGTCAAAAAACAAATCCAATAGGCAATCGATTAGGCATCATCAGAGGATGGGAGTCTAACTGGTTTGGTGGCAAGAACTTTGCTGACAAGGTAGTAGAAGATGAAAAAATCAGAACCTATCTAAAGGCGAGAGTGAACAAAGGTGGTATCGCAAGAATAATCATTGAGCGTACACTAAAGCGTATCACTGTCACTATTCATACCAGCAGACCTGGTATCATCATTGGTAAAGGCGGTCAGGAGGTAGATCGGATTAGAGAGGAGTTGAAAAAATTGACTAATAAAGACGTTCAGATCAATATCTTAGAAATAAGAAAACCAGAACTGGATGCTGCTATTGTTGGTGAGTCTATTGCCAAGCAATTGGAAGCAAGAATGAATTATAGACGTGCCATCAAGATGTCTATCCAATCAACAATGAGAGCAGGTGCTGAAGGAATCAAAGTAAGAATCAGTGGAAGATTGAATGGAGCAGAGATGGCAAGGAGCGAAGAATATAAAGATGGAAGAACTCCATTGCACACATTTAGAGCAGATATTGATTATGCATTAAGTGAAGCATTGACAGTATACGGTAAGATTGGGATCAAAGTATGGATTTGCAAAGGAGAAGTTCTGGGCAAAAGAGATCTTTCACCAAACGTTGGACTTGATAAAAAACGTCAGGGCGGTCGTCGTGGCGGTGGTCAAAGAAGAGGCGGTGGTGATAGAAGAGGAGGAGGAGATCGAAGAGGCGGAGACAGAGGTGGTAGAAGATAAAATATATTACCTTTGCGCAACTTTTTAAAAAAGTAAATAAATAAAGCATGTTACAGCCGAAAAGAACCAAATACAGAAAAGCCCAGAAGGGCAGAAATAGAGGTCTCGCCTATAAAGGTGGTACGATTTCTTTTGGTTCATTTGGTCTCAAAGCGATGGGCCCTGGAAGATTGACCAGTAGACAGATAGAAGCAGCTCGTATTGCATTGACCAGATACATGAAAAGAGAAGGTAAAGTTTGGATTAGAATTTTTCCAGACAAACCGATTACAGCAAAACCTTTAGAGGTAAGGATGGGTAAAGGTAAAGGAGCATTAGATCATTATGTTGCTGTAATTAAACCAGGTAGAATTTTATTTGAATTGGATGGAGTGTCATATGAAGTAGCAAAAGAGGCGTTGAGGCTGGCGGCACAGAAATTACCACTATTAACAAAAACAGTAGTTCGTAGAGATTACGAGCAAGAAATCTAATACGATGGCAACAAAAAAATTCGTAGAACTCCAAGATTTTTCAGATGCTGATTTGGCTAATGAATTGAAGGAAACATTGCAACAAGAGCAAAAGTTGAAATTCGATCATGCGCTCAAAGGATTAGACAATCCATTGGTATTAAGAGGAATCAGAAGAGATATCGCAAGATTAAAATCAGAAGTGAGAAGAAGAGAGTTGGCAGCTATGGATGCTGATGCTATTGCAAAACGTTCTAAAATTCGACTGAGAAGAAAATAATATGGAAGTAAAGGTATCCAATAAAAAACAACGTGTTGGACTTGTTGCCAGCAATAAAATGGATAAGTCGATTACCGTACTTGTCCAAAGAAGACTGAAGCACCCGATTTATGGGAAATATGTGAAGAAGTCAAAAAAATTCATGGCACACGATGAAGCGAATGAAGCGAACATCGGTGATATGGTAAGAATTGAAGAATCAAGACCATTGAGCAAACGAAAGAAGTGGAAGCTGGTCGAAGTTATAGAAAAAGCTAAATAATCTTTTTAAAGATAAAACCATGATTCAGGCAGAAAGTAGACTTACAGTTGCAGACAATAGTGGAGCCAAAGAAGTTCTTTGTATCAAAGTGCTTGGTGGGTCCAAAAGACGGTACGCATCTATAGGGGATAAAATTATTGTCACCGTTAAAGAGGCATCTCCAGGTGGTGTAAAAAAAGGAACCGTTTCTCCTGCAGTCGTTGTTCGGACGAGAAAAGAAATCAGAAGAAAGGATGGTTCTTACATCAGATTCGATGATAACGCAGTAGTACTTTTAACTCCTGCAGATGAGCCAAGAGGAACAAGGATCTTCGGTCCTGTAGCTCGAGAGTTGAGAGATAAAGATTATATGAGAATTATTTCACTAGCACCAGAAGTGCTTTAATTAGTTACAATGAGTAAGAAAAGATTTGCTCCAAAATTATCAGTAAAGAAAGGTGACACTGTTGTTGTTATTGCTGGTGATTATAAAGGAACCAAAGGTGAAGTAAAAGAGTTGCAAGCTGACAAAAGCAGAGCAATTGTAGAAGGAGTGAACCTTCGTAAAAAACATACCAAGCCGACGCATGACAGTCCTGGTGGTATCAATGAAATTAACACACCAATTCATGTGTCAAATTTGATGGTGGTAGATCCTAAAACAGGAAAGGCAAGCAGAATTGGTAGAAAAATTGTCGACGGTAAATCCGTTAGATATTCTAAAAAATCTGGAGAATTAATTTAAGATGAGTTACGAACCAAGATTAAAGAATGTATATAAGGATGAGATTGTTCCCAAATTAATGGAACAGTTTCAATACAAATCTGCAATGCAGGTACCTAAACTTGAGAAAATTTGCATCAATCAAGGTATCGGAGGTGCTACGCAAGACAAGAAACTTGTAGAGTCAGCACTCAATGAAATGACAGAAATTGCTGGTCAAAAAGCAGTTCCTACAAAAGCCAAAAAGTCAATCTCTAATTTTAAGTTGAGAGATGATATGACAATTGGATCTAGAGTTACCTTGAGAAAGAATCAAATGTGGGAATTTTTGGATAGGCTGATTTCTGTAGCATTACCAAGAGTCCGTGATTTTAGAGGCATCAATGATAAGAGTTTTGATGGTAGAGGTAATTACTCATTAGGAATCCAGGAGCATATTATTTTTCCTGAGATAGATATCGATAAGGTAAATAAAATAACAGGTATGGACATTAGTTTTGTCACCTCAGCGAATACAGATGCGGAAGCGTTGTTTTTATTGAAGTCCCTAGGAATGCCTTTTAAAAATCAAAGAAATTAATAAGTCATATGGCTAAAAAATCAATCATAGCTCGAGAAAAGAAGAGACAAAAAATGGTAGCCAAGTATGCCGAACTCAGAAAGAAGTTGAAAGAAGAAGGCAATTGGGAGGAGTTGGACAAGCTACCGAAGAATTCTTCAGCAGTCAGATTGCACAACAGATGTAAATTGACAGGTAGACCAAAAGGCTATATGAGAAGATTTGGTATAAACAGAGTCACATTTAGAAAAATGGCCTTAGAAGGTAAAATTCCAGGAATCACAAAAGCAAGTTGGTAACATGGCAGGAGTAACAGACCCAATAGCAGATTATTTGACGCGAATACGCAATTCTCAACAAGCAGGGCATCGTGTAGTAGAAATACCAGCGTCAAACATGAAAAAGAGAATCACTGAGATTTTATATGATCAGGGATTCATTCACAAGTATAAATTCGATAATGATGCTGGACATCAGGGCTTAATTAAGATTGCCCTCAAGTATGACAGAATCACTAAAGAACCTGCAATAAGAAAACTAGGAAGAATCAGTAAGTCTGGTTTGAGAAAATATAGCAATGTTAGAGAACTCCCAAGGATTATAAATGGTTTGGGAATTGCAATTGTGTCAACAAACAAAGGATTGATGACGAGTAAAGAAGCAAAAGCGACTAATGTCGGTGGAGAAGTCATCTGCTACGTATATTAAATTAGTTTAAAAAGGATTATCATGTCAAGGATAGGAAATGCACCAATCAGTATGCCAGACGGAGTATCAATCGATATTTCAAACGGTAATCTCGTGACGGTAAAAGGTCCCAAAGGCGAATTGAAACAACAGGTAGATCCAGATTTGCAGATTGGATTAGAAGATGGTATACTATCTGTCAAAAGACCTACCGAACAAAAAAGACACAAGGCCATGCATGGTTTATACAGGTCTTTACTGGCTAACATGGTAACTGGTGTATCAACAGGGTATACAAAAGAATTAGAATTGGTAGGGGTAGGGTATAGAGTAAATAATAAAGGCCAATTGTTGGAGTTAACGGTTGGATATTCTCACCCTATTTATTTTGCAATCCCAGACGAAGTCAAATTGGAGACGAAAATGGAAAAGGGTAGTAATCCAGCGATTATACTGACTAGCCATGACAATCAATTACTTGGTCAAATTGCATCTAAGATCAGAGCGTTTAGAAAGCCTGAACCTTACAAAGGAAAAGGTATCAAATACAAAGACGAATACATCAGAAGAAAAGCTGGTAAAACAGCAGGTTAAGTTTAATTCTCAATACTTGAATTATGTTTAATAAAAGAAATAGAAGAAAAAATATTCGGTACAGAATCAGAAAGTCCATTAAGGGGACTTCTAGTACACCGAGGTTATCAATATACAGAAGCAATAAATCTATATACTGCCAACTGATTGATGATGTGAATGGTCATACCATTGCGAGCGCATCTTCACAAGAAGGAAGTATAGCCGGAGACGGATCTAAAGCTGATCAAGCTAAGAAGGTCGGTTTACTGATTGCTGATAAAGCAAAATCTAATAACATTTCTAATATCGTTTTTGATCGTGCTGGTTATCTGTATCACGGTAGAGTTAAGTCTCTGGCCGAAGGTGCAAGAGAAGGTGGCTTGGTATTTTAAAAAGGAAATATGAGTAAACAAAGAATAAAACCTGCAGATCAGGAATTGAAAGAAAAATTGGTTGCCCTTAACCGGGTTGCTAAAGTGACTAAAGGTGGTCGTACATTCAGTTTTTCCGCAATTGTAGTTGTGGGAGATGGTAATGGCACAGTCGGCCACGGATTAGGTAAAGCCAGAGATGTACAAGAATCTATTGCTAAAGCGACTGATGATGCTAAAAAATCATTAATCAGATTCCCAATCATCAAAGGCTCAATTCCGCATGAGCAAAAAGGAAAGTACGGAGCAGGGAAAGTATTGATTAAGCCTGCAGCTGATGGTACAGGAGTAATTGCAGGTGGAGCGATGAGAGCTGTTTTAGAAATTGCTGGTGTTCAAAATGTATTGGCTAAATCTCAAGGATCTTCAAATCCGCACAATGTGATCAAAGCCACTATTGATGCTCTTGCAAAATTGAGAAGCCCTCAACAAGTAGCTAAGACAAGAGGAATCAGTCTTGAGAAATTATTTGAAGGATAATATAACCAAAAAGCCATGGGAAAAATTAAAATAACCCAAGTAAGAAGTACAATTGGTCGGTCTAAAAAGCAAAAGGATACGATGATTGCATTAGGTCTTAGAAAAATGCATCAGACAGTTGAGAAGGAAAATTCTCCGATCATTCAAGGCATGGTTGACAAAATCAGCCATTTAGTAAAAATTGAAGAAAATTAAATCATCCAGTATGGAACTGCATAATTTAAAACCCGCTGAAGGTTCAGTAAAAAAAGGAAAACGAATTGCCCGTGGACAAGGTTCAGGCAAAGGCGGTACCTCCACAAGAGGTCACAAAGGTGCTAAGTCCAGATCAGGATGGAGCAAGAAAAGAAATTTTGAAGGTGGTCAAATGCCACTTCAAATGAGGTTGCCAAAAAGAGGCTTTAAAAACAGAAATAGAGTTGCTTTCAAAGCTTTGAATATCGATAGATTGGAAGCGATAGCAGAAAAATATAGTACAAATGACCTCACTCTGGAAACTTTAGTGAAGCTTGGAATAGTTAAAAAGACAGACAAAATCAAAATACTAGCGAATGGCGAATTGAGTAAAGCCATTACTGTTCAGGCACATGCTTGCTCTGAATCAGCAAAAACTGCGATTGAAGCTAAAGGAGGATCTGTTAACATCATATAAGTGAAATGAAGAAATTTATTGATACCCTTAAGAATATCTGGAGCATCAAAGAGCTTCGAGAAAGAATCTTGTTTACATTATTCATTCTCGCTGTTTATCGTTTCGGATCATTTGTAGTCTTGCCTGGTGTTAATGCCAGTGCATTGGACGTAAGTCAAAACAGTACTGATATTCTCGGACTGATAAACGCATTTACTGGTGGAGCATTTGGAAATGCTGCTGTGTTTGCTTTGGGTATCATGCCTTACATTACAGCATCCATTATCATACAATTATTAGGTTTTGCAGTTCCTTATTTCCAAAAATTACAACAAAAAGAAGGCGAGTCAGGTAGAAAGAAAATACAGCAATTAACAAGATTGTTGACTGTTGCAATTACATTGGTTCAAGGTGGTACATATTTATCTATGATTGCTGGTACGCCAGGAGCTGTTGATCCATCTGTATCTAGATCAGTATTTTTCTTTAGTAATATGATCATCCTTTCATCAGGTACAATTTTTGCGATGTGGTTGGGTGAGAAGATCACAGACAGAGGTATCGGTAATGGTATTTCTTTGTTGATCATGATTGGAATTATAGCAACCTTACCAAGAGTCTTTATTGCAGAATTACAAACAACATTGCAGAGCAACATCTTTAAGTTTTTAATTGAACTAGTTGTCTTTTTTGCAGTTGTCTTAGTAACTGTATTGATTGTACAAGGAGTCAGAAGAATTCCTATTCAGTTTGCTAAACGAATGGTAGGAAGAGGTACAAGTAAAATTCCTGCTACAGGAGCTAGAGATTATATTCCATTAAAAGTAAATGCGTCTGGAGTAATGCCAATCATTTTTGCGCAAGCAATTATGTTTTTACCAATGACAATAGCAAGATTTGCTGGTGGTGAAGATGTTGCTGCATCTAGTGGTTTATTGATGCAATTAAATGACTGGAAATCACTGCCATATAATGTATTACTATTTATCCTTGTTGTCATATTTACCTATGTCTATACGGCCTTGTTGGTAAATCCGCAACAGTATGCTGAATATTTAAAGAGACAAAATTCATTCATTCCAGGTATTAAGCCAGGATTAGCTACGCAGGATTTTATTGATTCCTTGACGACAAGGATTACACTTCCAGGATCAATCTTTTTAGGGATTATTACAATTTTCCCAGCGATCGTTGGCAGATTTGGTGTAAACGATGGTTTCGCTATCTTTTTTGGCGGTACATCATTGTTGATTCTTGTAGCGGTTGTATTGGATACACTGCAGCAAGTGGAAAGTTACTTGTTAATGCGTAAATACGATGGTCTGGTCAAATCTGGTTCTCTAAAAGGAAGAAGCAGCATGCAGACTATTGGTGCAGGCATGTAATTCTCTATGATCATATATAAAACTTTAGAGGAGATAGAATTTATACGTGAGAACTGTCTCATGGTTTGTAATACTTTAAGTTTAGTAGCCAGCGAATTAAAACCTGGAGTCACTGGTAGTTATCTTGATGAAAAAGCTGAAGAGTTTATAAGAGATAATGATGCAGTACCCGGATTCAAAGGCTACAGAAGTTTTCCTGCTACACTTTGTATTTCTAAAAATGATGAAGTGGTGCATGGAATTCCAGATGATTATGAGTTTAAAGATGGAGATATAGTTTCTATTGATTGTGGGGTTTATAAAAATCAGTTTTTTGGAGACGCCGCATATACCTTTGTAATCGGAGATGTAGGTGAAGATGTGATGAAATTACTAGTGACGACAAAAGAGTCGTTACATATAGGCATTGAAGAAGCAAGAGTTGGAAACAGATTAGGAGATATTAGTGCAGGAATACAACGTCATTGCGAAACACAAGGCTATGGCGTGGTAAGAGAATTAGTGGGACATGGACTTGGTAGAAACTTACACGAGTCTCCTGAAGTACCTAATTATGGCAAAAGAGGCAGAGGCACAAAGTTGCAAGAAGGTCTCGTAATTGCGATTGAACCAATGATTAATTTAGGAAAACGTGCAGTGAAGCAAGGAAAAGATGGATGGACGATTCGCACAAAAGATGGCAAACAGTCCGCTCATTATGAGCATACCATCGCAATAAGGCCTTCTGGACCTGATATTTTGTCAAATCATGCTCCTATTGAGGAAGCAATTAAAAATAACATTGAATTAAGGAATATCTCACTAAAAAGTTAGATATTTGCACTCCGTTTTTCGTATGGCTAAGCAAGAATTGATAAAACAGGACGGTACAATTGAAGAAGCGCTCTCAAATGCGATGTTCAGAGTACGTTTAGAAAACAATCATTTGATTGTTGCAACAATCTCAGGTAAAATGAGAATGCATTATATAAGAATACTGCCTGGTGATAAAGTAGCTGTTGAGATGTCGCCTTACGATTTGACAAGGGGTAGAATTACATATAGATATAAATAGATAATTATGAAAGTTAGAGCATCCATCAAAAAGAGATCTGCAGATTGCAAGATCATCCGACGTAAAGGGAAGCTTTATGTTATTAATAAAAAGAATCCCAGATTCAAGCAAAGACAAGGTTAATATATGGCAAGGATAGCAGGTGTAGACTTACCGAGAAAAAAGAGAGGCGTTGTATCTCTTACTTACATTTATGGCATAGGAGATTCTAAAGCACATGAAATCTTACAGAAAGTAGGTCTTGACGATCATACTACTGTCGAGAATTGGACTGATGATCACATTCGTGAAATCACCAAAATGCTTCAGGATGATTATAAGGTTGAAGGAGAATTGAGATCAGATATTCAAACGAATATCAAACGATTGATGGACATAGGTTCATATAGAGGGATCAGACACAGAAAAGGATTACCTGTAAGAGGTCAGCGTACCAAGACGAATGCTCGGACTAGAAAGGGTAAGAAAAAGACAGTTGCTAACAAGAAAAAAGCTACTAAATAGATGGCAAAAGCTAAGAAAAAACGTAAAGTTAATGTTGAACCGGAAGGTCTTGCATACATCAAGGCTAGTTTCAACAACATCATCGTTACTCTCTGTAACAAACAAGGACAGGTTATATCCTGGTCTTCAGCTGGTAAAGCTGGTTTCAGAGGGTCAAAAAAGAATACACCATTTGCTGCACAGAAAGCAGCTAGTGATGCAGGACAGGTTGCTTATGACGCTGGCTTACGATTCGTTGAAGTAAAAGTGAAAGGTCCAGGTTCTGGAAGAGAAGCTGCAATCAGAGCTATCGACAATATGGGAATCAAAGTGACTAGAATTACTGATACGACTCCAATTCCGCACAATGGATGTCGTCCACCAAAAAGAAGAAGAGTTTAACCTCTAATAGCAAGCTAATAAACTATGGCAAGATATACAGGACCAAAAACAAAAAAAGCCAGAACATTCGGCGAACCAATATACGGTCTGGACAAAGCATTTGACAGAAGAAAGTATGGACCAGGTCAACACGGACCTTCCAGAAGAAGAAAACAGAAGTCAGATTATGCTTTGCAGTTAACCGAAAAACAAAAAGCAAAATACACTTACGGTGTGCTTGAACGTCAATTCAGAAATTTATACGTAAAAGCAAACAGTAAGAAAGGGGTAACAGGTGAAATCCTTCTTCAATTCCTCGAAGCAAGATTGGATAACACCGTATTCAGAATGGGCATTGCGCCTACAAGAAGAGCAGCAAGACAGCTTGTCTCGCATAAACACATCCTGGTAAATGGAATACTCACAAACATTCCATCATTCTCATTAAGACCAGGTGATGTCGTCACAGTGAGAGGAAAGTCTCAAAATTTGCAGGTAATCAGTGATTCTATTTCATCTAAAAGTGATGTCAGAAACTTTGGATGGTTAGAATTCAATCCGGACAAAAAGGAAGGTATTTTCCTGGAATACCCGGAAAGAGAAAAGATTCCTGAAAAAATTAATGAGCAGCTTATTGTAGAATTATATTCTAAGTAGGCATTTTAAGCTCGGTTTCATTTTTTGATCTAAATTCTTCAATCATTCTATATGAGTATATTAAATTTTCAGAAACCAGATAAGATAATTCTACAGAAAGCCGATGACTTTGACGGGACATTCGAGTTTAAACCTCTTGAACCTGGATTTGGACAAACAATCGGAAATTCTCTTAGAAGAGTTTTACTGTCTTCTTTAGAAGGTTATGCTATTTCTGCTGTTAGGATTGCAGGCGTAGACCATGAGTTTTCTACCATTAAAGGAGTTGTTGAAGATGTCGTTGATATCATTCTTAATCTGAAGCAAGTTCGATTGAAAAGAACCATTGAAGATGATGAATCAGCAGAAGAGAAAATATACCTTACCATCACTGGTAAAGAAACGTTTACTGCAGCTGACATCGAAGGAAGCACAAATGTTTTTCAAGTCATGAATCCTGAGATGGTTATCTGCAATATGGAGCCATTCGTAAATATAGAAATGGAGCTTACCATTACCAATGGTCGAGGTTATGTACCTGCTGAAGAGAATTTGCCTAAGGATGCACCGATTGGTGTTATTCCAGTGGATGCCATTTATACACCAATTAAGAAAGTTGCATATTCTATAGAAAATACCAGAGTTGGTCAACGAACAGATTATGAGAAGCTGACTATCGAGTTGAAAACAGATGGTACAATCCATCCCGAAGAAGCAGTGAAAGAAGCATCTCGTATACTCATTCAGCATTTGATGTTGATTACAGATGAAAACATCACATTCAATGATTCAGCGTCTGCAGAAGAAAATATCGTAGATGAGCATATTCTTCACATGCGTAAACTATTGAAGACTTCTCTTGAAGATCTTGACCTGTCTGTAAGAGCATATAATTGTTTGAAAGCAGCTAAAATCAACAGCCTCGGAGAAATGGTGAAATACGACACTCATGAGTTGTTGAAGTTTAGAAACTTTGGTAAAAAATCTTTGGTTGAAATCGAAGAGCTTTTACAGAATAAAGGATTAACCTTTGGAATGGACTTGTCTAAATACAAATTGGACGAGGCATAAATAAACTATTTAAATGTATTTACCAGTCCACGAAAGTGTTGACGGTGGTGCGATGATCATAAATTAATTAAAAATGAGACACGGTAAAAAATTCAATCATCTCGGAAGGAAAAAAGGGCACAGACGTGCAACCTTGATGAACTTGTCAAATGCGTTGATTCAACACAAGAGAATCAATACTACACTAGCAAAAGCTAAAGCACTTAGAAAGCATATTGAGCCTATCATCACGAAGGCAAAAACAAATACAACGCATAGTAGGAGAGTTGTCTTTGGCTATCTACAGGATAAAGCAGCTGTTAAAGAATTGTTTGAAGAAATTTCAACAAAGGTAGCAGACAGACCAGGTGGATATCTTAGAGTCATTAAGACTGGATTTCGAAAAGGTGATGGAGCTGAGACTGCAATGATTGAGTTCGTGGATTATAATGACGTATACACCGCTAGTGGAGCAGCACCAGGTGCTAAAAAGACAAGAAGACGAAGAGGTGGTAAGAAAAAAGCTGGAGCCGCTACTGCAGCTGCCGCTACTGCTGCTGCTGTATCTTCAGAAGAAGAATAAGTCTCTTTTTTAAAAGCAGTAAAGAAATAAGATTAACCCTTCTAACAATTGGTTGGAAGGGTTTTCTATTAGCGCCAATCATAGTTTCTGGCTCATCGGAGGGGATTTAGGGGATTAGATATTGATCAGCTCCTTTATTGAAGCACAAAATTTTCTTAACTAAATGACATTGGGAACGGAGTCAGCTTGGCAGCAGACAGGTCCTTTGGCTCAATAGATTAATGCACTTTCATTTTCAACTGAATCGAAGGTCTCCTAATTCATATAATAATATTTCTATATTTGTTGCGAATTTTTAATAATCAATCGTGCAAGAGAACCTCAGAAAATCAGTATTAATTTTAGAAGACGGATTAGTCTTTGAAGGCTTCGCCGCAGGTGCAGAAGGAACAGCAACAGGAGAAATATGTTTCAATACAGGCATGACCGGATATCAAGAAGTCTTTACAGACCCTTCGTATCATGGACAGGTTTTGGTAACAACTAATGCACATATAGGTAACTATGGAATCAAAGACGATGAAGTAGAATCTGAAAAAATCCAAATTTCAGCCCTTGTGTGCAAGAACTTTACCAATCAGTATTCAAGACAAATGGCAACCGAATACATTGATGACTATTTTAAAAACAAAAACATTGTCGTCATTCATGGTGTCGATACCAGAATGTTAGTCCGCCACATCAGATCTAAAGGAGCGATGAATGTCATCATTTCTACAGAAGTGGATGATTTAGACTCACTCAAGAATACATTGAAAAAAGTTCCCAGCATGGATGGACTTGAGTTGGCTTCTAAGGTGACAACAGAAGAAGCCTATTTCATTGGAAATGAAAATGCTGCACACAAAGTTGCAGTGTTGGACTTTGGGACTAAGAAAAATATTTTGAGATGCTTCACAGAAAGAGATTGTTACCTCAAAGTATTTCCTGCAAAAACGACTTTTGAAGAATTAACAAGTTGGGATTGTGATGGTTTCTTTTTGTCAAATGGACCTGGTGATCCAGCGGCAATGGATTACGCAATAGCTTTGGCAAAGAAAATTATCGAACTTGATAAGCCTGTATTTGGTATTTGTTTAGGACATCAAATACTAGCACTGGCTGTAGATATCCCAACATATAAAATGCACCACGGACATCGTGGGATTAATCAACCCGTTAAAAATCTGGTTACAGGATTATGTGAAATAACGAGCCAGAACCATGGTTTCGGTGTCAATCCAGAGGCGATCAAATCCAGCGACCAAGTAGAAATAACACATATGAACCTCAACGATGATACAATCGAAGGGATTCGACTTAAAGATAAACCAGCGTTCTCGGTACAATATCACCCAGAAGCTGCTCCAGGACCACATGATGCTAGATATCTATTTGACAATTTCGTTGAACTAATCAAAACAGCAAAAAGCTAAAATTATTATGAGTGAAATTATTGATATCCTGGCAAGGGAAATACTGGACTCCAGAGGTAATCCAACCGTCGAAGTTGAAGTGTTGACAGAAGAAGGGTTTGTTGGACGCGCAGCAGTGCCATCAGGAGCCTCAACAGGCAAGTATGAAGCTGTTGAGCTGAGAGATGGAGAAAAAGACCGTTATTTGGGTAAAGGAGTGACTACAGCCTGTCAGAATGTAGAGACAACAATCAAAAACGGCATTATCGGTATTGATGTGTTCGAACAGAAATACATTGATTCATTGATGAACGAATTGGATGGTACTGAAAATAAAGGTTCATTAGGAGCTAATGCTATCCTTGGGGTGTCCTTAGCTGTTGCCAAAGCCGCAGCTGCTGAATCCTTCCAACCATTGTACAGATACATTGGAGGAGTTAGTGCACATGTACTGCCAGTGCCAATGATGAATATTTTAAATGGAGGTTCTCACGCTGATAATAGTATTGATTTTCAGGAATTCATGATCATGCCGGTTGGTGCTGATACCTTTTCAGAGGGGTTAAGAATGGGAGTAGAGATTTTCCATCACCTCAAGAAAGTACTCAAATCTAAAGGCTATTCAACTAACGTAGGTGATGAAGGTGGTTTTGCACCTAACATCAAATCCAATGATGAAGCTGTCGAAATCGTATTGAAATCTATCGAAACAGCAGGTTATAAACCAGGCGATGAAGTCATGATCGCAATGGATGCTGCTGCATCTGAATTTTATGATTCAAAAAAGGCTGCGTATGTATTGCATAAATCAAGTGGCGAAGAATTAAGTACAGCCGATATGGTTAGCTACTGGGAAGACTGGACAAAGAAGTATCCAATATTTTCGATTGAAGATGGACTTGATGAAGACGACTGGCAAGGATGGCAAGATCTAAATGCACGAATAGGCGACAAAATACAATTGGTAGGAGATGATTTATTTGTCACCAATACAAAAAGATTGCAAAGAGGTATTGATGAGCAGTCTGCCAATTCGATTTTGATTAAAGTAAATCAAATTGGTTCCTTATCTGAAACCATTGATGCCGTGAATCTTGCAAATAGAAATAAATTCACGAGTGTTATGAGTCACAGATCTGGTGAAACCGAAGACACAACAATTGCTGATTTGGCAGTCGCATTAAATACTGGACAAATCAAAACAGGTTCAGCATCTAGAAGTGATCGGATAGCTAAATACAATCAATTATTAAGAATTGAAGAGGACTTGGTCGATCAAGCTTATTATCCTGGTAAATCTATATTGAAATAAGCTGTATAATTCCTTATATTTGAAAAAAATTTAATGTGAGTTATACCAGAAAACTACTATTATCCTTCACAAAAGGAGGTCATAAACTTTGGTTTAATAAGTATTTTCTAAGCTTTCTTATATTCGCAATTTATTTGTGCTTCTTTGATCAATATAATATGTTCGCTCAAATAAAACTTTCGAGTTCAGTTCAGGAATTGAAAGTGGAAAAACAGCGATATGAACAGCAACTCGTAAATGCATTGAAAGAAAAAGAGATGCTGAAAAAAGATGCTGAACGATATGCCCGAGAGCACTATTTTATGCACAAAGAAAATGAAGACGTGTATATCATCGAAGAAGTAAATTAGCCAAAGTAACCAACCATGAGTGTTTTAGTAGACAAGAATTCAAAAATTATCGTCCAAGGCTTTACAGGGAAAGAAGGATCTTTTCATTCAGAACAAATGATTGAATATGGAACACCGATCATCGGTGGCGTAACGCCAGGTAAAGGTGGTAAAGACCATTTGGGAAAACCTGTATTCAACACGGTTACCGAAGCAGTCCAAAAACAAGGAGCTGATACAAGTATTATTTTTGTGCCACCTAGATTTGCTGCTGATGCAATTATGGAATCTGCAGATGCCGGAATCAAGGTTATCATTTGTATAACAGAAGGTATTCCTGTTCAGGATATGGTTAAAGTATATGATTTTATTCAGGATAAAGATGTTCGATTGGTAGGTCCTAATTGTCCGGGCGTAATTACTCCAGGAGAAGCAAAATGTGGTATAATGCCAGGCTTTATTCACAATCCTGGTCGAATTGGGATCGTCTCAAGATCTGGTACACTCACTTATGAAGCTGTAGATCAAGTCACAAAAGCTGGTATGGGACAATCGACATGTATCGGTATTGGCGGTGATCCAATCGTTGGCACTACAACAAAAGAAGCCGTCGAGCTACTTATGAATGACCCCGACACTGATGGTATTGTGATGATCGGTGAAATCGGAGGAGGAATGGAAGCAGAAGCGGCTCATTATGTCAAAGAACATGGTACAAAACCAGTTGTCGGTTTTATTGCAGGTCAAACTGCACCAAAAGGTCGTACAATGGGTCATGCTGGCGCAATTATAGGTGGAGAACATGATACTGCTGACGCTAAGATGAAAATCATGCGAGAATGTGGTATTCATGTCGTTGAATCTCCCGCAGATATTGGGTCTACAATGAAAAAGGCACTGTCCTAGATTTTACAAGATTTGCGTGTAACTACTCCAGAATCAAGCAAATAAGATTTTTATGTCGTAATTTGTGGTAACACTCCACTGATGCCGTCTTAATCTTAAAGCATTGAATTATGTCATACCCCACATTTGCATGCAATATTGTTATTAGTCTATTTCTTAAATCGACCGTAGCTTTATTTTTTGTTTTATATAGTGTAACCACTTCATTTACACAAATAAATTTGGATTTAGATTTCGATATTGATCGAGGTTATTACACTAATCCGTTTAATTTAACCTTGTCTGTCAATGATCCTGCGGCCTCTATACGATATACTACTAATGGTGATAGACCAACGCCAAGTTCAGGTACAATCTATACAAATTCGATTCCAATAACGACAACATCGTACATCAGAGCTATAGCTTACTCAGCTTTTGATACCACAAAGGTATTAACGCACACATATATATTCCCAGCAGATGTTACTAATCAATCAAATACACAAGCAGGTTTTCCTTCATCAAATTTTGCTTTCGATTCCAGTATTACCAATCATTCCACATATGGACCTATGTTGGAAGAGGCTTTATCGACTATTCCATCTATTTCATTGGTCATGAATCTTAATGATTTTAATGATGTACACAACTTGACTGCGCCTTTAGAATATGAAACATCAGTTGAGGTTTTACTTCCATATGGTGAAAAAGGATATCAAGCCAATGGTG
Organism: uncultured Saprospiraceae bacterium; assembly: GCA_964398295.1. Taxonomy (GTDB): domain Bacteria; phylum Bacteroidota; class Bacteroidia; order Chitinophagales; family Saprospiraceae; genus CALFUK01. The sequence goes on from CAYNMW010000007.1 coordinate 33,382, forward strand.
GTATAGAGAGAGCAGGAGGAAGTAGTTTTAATAGCCCCAAAAGAAACTTTAGACTTTCGTTTAAATCAATATTTGGTGACCCTAAATTTGATTTTCCACTTTTTGGAAATGATGCCGCAGAGTCATTCGATCAAATTGCTCTAAGACCGGGTTTTCATGGATGCATGCATCTTGGGCTTGATCATAGAAGAGGCGGCACCAATGATTTAGCAGATCAAGTCATGAGAAATCTTCAAGGAGAAATGTCTGAAGACAATGTGCATCTACACGGTGACTTCATGCACTTATACATCAATGGTGTATACTGGGGTGTATACAATCCAAGTGAAAGAGGAATTAATTCGTTCGGTGAATCATATTATGGTGGAGATAAGGACAATTACGATTCATTAAAAGGTGAAAGGGGCGATTTTGTACCTAATATGACTCCTCGCGATGGCAATTCTATTGCGTGGGATATGTTAATTAATTTGACTAAAAATCTTGATCTATCTATAAATAGCAATTATCAACAGGTTCTGAATTATATTGAACCTACTCAATTTGCAGACTATATTATTCTTGTTAATTACGGTCCTCATTCAGATGATAATCGGTCTGGTAAAAATTCCTTTGTCACCAGAGATAGAACAGGGACTGATGGATTTAGATTCTGGATGTGGGATTCTGAACCAGCATTTGGCCATTACTGGACTTGGAACGTTACTACTTTTGGAAGTACCCCGTTCAATCCAATTTTCATGCCCATGCTAGATAATCCGGAATTTAAGACCCTGGTTGGTGATCGGGTCCAGTGCCATTGTTTCGAAGACGGTGCATTAACTGTGCAGAATGCTCAAGAGACATACGATGCAGTATATGATTCGACTGATGTAGCATTTATTGCTGAAGCTGCGCGGTGGGCAGAAGTAGAAGAATATGACGCTTTTGTCAAAAAAAGAGATTCGATTGTTGATGATTACATGCTAGGAAGAACAAATTATTTAGTTAACCTCTACAGACAAAATGGCGTCTATCCGTCAATTGATGGTGTAGGGTATAATCAATTCGGAGGTGTTATTAGTCAATCATTTCCAATTACACTAAGCAACCCAAATGGATCTGGTACTATATATTATACCACTGATAATACAGATCCAAAGACATCCTCAGGAGCGATATCTGCTACTGCCCAGGTTTACAATGGTTCTTTCACCCTTAGTCCTGGTGTGTATACCTTAAAGGCCAGAGTCAAATCTGGTTCTACCTGGTCTGCAATGTGTCCGACTACCTTTTATGTGGATCAGAATTACTCAGATTTAGTGATTAATGAAATTCACTATAATCCTAACAATTTTGTCAACCCACCAGATACAACTTCAGGAAGGAACTTTGAATTTATAGAAATTAAAAACTGTGGCAGTGAGGATGTGAATATGCGAGACATGTTTTTTGAAAAAGGAATTCGATTAATCATCGAAGAGGACCTCATTATCCCTCCCAATGGATTCGCAGTGTTTGCCGAAGATGATTTTTGGTTTCAACAACGGTATGGGTTTCAGCCTGATGCCAGATATGCTGGCAAACTAGATAATGGTGGCGAAAACCTTTGGCTTGCAAGTCCAGACAACATCATCGTGGATTCTTTAGACTATGATGACAACTCCCCTTGGCCAGCAACAGCTGATAGAGGCTTTTATAGTCTTGCCTTATTAGATTGTAATCTTGACAATGCTGATCCAACAAGTTGGAGTATTCAGTCAGTATTTACGACGCCAAGAGCTGAAAACTTTTTCACCAATTTCGGCGAACATCCTTTTTCAGGTGTCGTTATAAACGAAATTCACTACAACCCAATGGATAGTATTGTCCCGGGTACCACTGATACTATAAATGGAAGAAATTATGAATTTGTAGAATTAAAGAATATAAGCACTATCCCAATAGATTTATCAGGTGTCTTTTTTGCAAGAGGGATTGACTATGAATTCGCTAATGGAACCATAATCCAGCCTGGAGATTTTATTGTTTTAGCAGAAGATAAATCTTCATTTTTAGACAGGTATGGCTTTCAAGCATTTGATAAGTATGATGGTCAGTTGGATAATGGAGGAGAAACATTGTGGTTAGTAAATGCTCAAGGTGTACTGCTTGATGCAGTCACTTACGACGATATTTTTCCTTGGGATTTTAATGCAGATGGTGGCTCGATTGATTTCAGTCTTGCGTTGGTCGATGGCACAGTAGATAATGACACCTATTTGAATTGGAAGGTGCAGTGTAATTTACTTTTCACTCCAGGTGCAGAAAATGATTTGGGATGCTTTACTGGTCCCGACTATAGCGGACTTATCATCAATGAACTTGATTACAGACCAAATGGAGCAAATGATCTTGAATTTGTAGAATTATTCAATAATTCATTTCTACCTATTGATTTAGAGGGCTTGCGAATTTCGAATGCTATTACGTATGACTTTCCTAGTGGCCATCTGTTACCTGGCCAATACTATATTATAGCCAGAAAATCTGCGCTATTTGAAAATACATACAATGTTTCCGTTGATGGTAGTTTCATTGGTGGCCTGAGCAGCATGGGAGAAACAATCCTATTGACAGATCTTTTTGGAAATACGATTGATATCGTAACATATGGAGTTACTTCGCCGTGGACAAATGAACCAGCACAAGGCGTGAAAAGTCTAGCACTTATCAATCCTAATCTTGATAACAACAATGGTGCTAATTGGTGTGTACAGCAAAGCAATCGAACACCAAAAGCGGCAAACCATTTTGCAGATACAGATTCAGATGCAATAGTTGATTGTTTAGATTCTTGTCCATCACTAGACAATTCTCTGATTGGTACATCCTGTGAAGATGGTGATCCATGTACTACTGGAGAAACATATGGGGCAAATTGTAATTGCTCTGGTGGCACGTTTCAAGATAGTGATGGTGATGGAGTCTGTGATGCACAAGACCAATGTAGTGGTATAGATGATGCAGTTATCGGTTCATCATGTAGTGATGGAGACCCTTGCACAATTGGTGAAGTGATCAATTCAAATTGTCAATGTACTGGCGGTACGACAGCAGATAGTGATGATGATGGTATTTGTGACGGTTTGGATCAGTGTCCAAATTTTAATGATAACCTGATCGGCCAAGCTTGTAATGATGGAGATCCATGCACAAGTGGGGAGACCTATTCAACAAATTGTTTGTGTGAAGGAGGTAGCCTAAATGACGCAGATGGAGATGGTGTTTGTGATACAGATGATCAATGTCCTGGCACTGATGATTCTATCATTGGAACAAATTGTGAAGATGGAGATGCATGTACAGTTAATGATACATACGATTCAACTTGCAATTGTGTTGGTGTACTGAGTCCAGATACTGATAACGATGGAGTATGTGATGTGTTAGATCAATGTCCAGGCTTTGATAACAATTTAATTGGCCAGCCATGTGACGATGGTATTCTGTGTTTCTCTGGCAGCACCTGGGATAATAATTGTAATTGTACAGGAGGTCAATTTTTTGATACCGATAATGATAATGTTTGTGATAATTTGGATCAATGTCCAGGCTTTGATGATAGCATCGATGTCAACAACAATGGTATTCCAGATGGCTGTGAAGGTTGCGAAGATATGATCGTTGAAAATAATCAAAGCCCTGTTACAACTAACAAGGCTGCCAACATTAGTATTGAAACGAATGGCGCAGTTCAGAGTGGTCTACATATTAGCTATAAAGCTGGGCAAGAAGTGGAGATGATGGAACATTTCGAAGTGAAATTAGGTGCTGTGTTTCATGCATTTATTGCTCCATGTAATTAACAAAAGTTAATATGGAAGATGTATTGAGCCTTAATCGGGAATTACCTCATATTCTTTGGTTAAAATATTGACAAATAGTCTACACCAAGGTTGATAAAATGTGGACATTGATTTAATTTGAGGTCTCATAATCAGCGAAATGCTTTATCCCAATGAACTCTAATACCTTATCCAGAATTATTGTTTGCTTTATTACTTGCTTCTTTGTTCAAGTGGGAAGTTCGCAATTAGTCATTAACGAAGTAATGCCTTCCAATAATACGACCATCCAGGATGAAGCTGGACAATATGATGATTGGTTTGAAATTTATAATGGAGGCTCAAGTGCAGTAGATTTACAAGGATTCTATCTGACAGATGATTTCAACAATCAAGATAAATTTTTAATCACAAGTTCCTTAGTCATTCAGCAAGGAGAGTATTTGATTTTTTGGGCGGATGAAGATCAATCACAAGGACCAACTCATACTAACTTTAAGTTAAGTGCTTCTGGTGAAGAAATTATGTTGACGGCTCCAAATGGCGTTACAGTGATAGATAGTTTTACTATCCCAACTGTGCCAGAAGATTTGTCATTTGGAAGAATTTCAGATGGCAATGCGAATCTGCAAATATTAACACCGGCTTCACCAGGTGCCAGTAACAATGCAAGTAGTGGATTAACGCAACCACCAACCATTTCTTTAGCTTCTGGACATTATAATAATGCCCAGACAGTGACCATTAGTGCACAGCCAAATGCGACAATTTACTTCACTACAGATGGCAGTATTCCTACTCCATCTAGTCAAGTATATACAGGGCCAATAACTATTTCTTCAACTGGTAGTCTTAGAGCTATTGCACTAAGGCCTGGTTTTGATGAAAGTTTTGTTGTTACACATTCCTATGTCGTCAACTTTAATACAGACTTACCTATATTTTTCATCACGATGAATCCTGATGATTTATACGGTGATCAAGAAGGTATTTATGTGGAGGGAACAAACGGGATTATTGCATATTGTGAGAATACGGCAAAAAATTATAATCAGGATTGGGAAAGAGAAGGTCATTTAAAAGTATTTGTAGATGGAAATGTGGTTACCGAAAATAATATAGGAGTTAATATAGGAGGTAACTGTAAAAGACGAAGACCGCAAAAACCATTAAATCTAAGATTTAGAGATGAGTATAGCGACACAGGAGATAATGAATTTAAATACAAAATCTTCCCTGATAACGACTTAGACGAATTTAAACGACTCATCTTAAGAGATGGAAACAATGACATAGATGAATTCTTTAAGGATGCTACAATAGCAAGACTTGTACGACCGGAATTTGATTTAGATGCCACATCAGCACAACCAGCGATCGTTTTCTTAAATGGTGATTATATAGGCATTCAAATACTTCGAGAAAAATGGGATAGATGGCATTTGTCCAATGATCACGAAAAAGTTCAAGACAGAGACAGTATCGACATGATCAGAAACCCAGGCAGGATTGAGGTTGGTAATCGATTCTGGGCTTTAGAAAGAGCGTCTGATGGAGATACAGAGAGTTGGCATGAGTTTTTGGTAGATGTCAGAAGTCGGGATATGAGTATCGAATCTGAATACCAAGGATTGAAAGATCAAATTGATTATAATGAGTTAATCAATTTCCTAACTACTGAACATTTTTTTGGAAACAGAGATTGGGTGCCTAATAATCAACGAGTATGGAAGGAAAAAGGAGAAGGGAGGAAATGGAGATGGGCCTTAACAGATCTTGATGGCTCAATGAAAGAAAATGTTGACTTCAATAATTTAGCTGACCGAATGTTGAGATATCCCAACGGGAATCCAAACGACGGATCAAATATTGTCTTCATGCAAATGTTTGAACATCAAGAGTTCAGACACGAGTATATCCAAAGAATGAATACTTACATACAATTGGTTTTTACGAATGCAAAGTATGACGCTGTCATTGATGGATTATACAATGAAGTCCTACCTGACTTACCAATGGCCAATCAACTGTTTGGATATTCTTTAAGTCAATATGCAACTGAAATAGCAAATCAAAAAAACTGGATAGCTCAACGAGCTCCTTTTGTCCGAGATCATATGGAATCTCAGTGGAACATGTCCAGTAATACATTTAATCTCACCCTAAATTTCGATGCCAACAGTAATGGAAAAGTAGCCTTACATTCAAATTATTTTGAATTACCTGCGAATTATCAAGCTACTTATCATGACAATATATTAATAGACATACATGCTATCCCTGATCAAGGATATCGATTTTCGCATTGGCAGGAAACGGGCAACACTAATGCTCATTTATACACCAGTTTCACTTCAAACACAACGCTAACACCAGTTTTTGTTCCGGCCCAAGACTTAGTGATCAATGAGATTCACTACAATCCAAATGGCAGTAGCGAAGCAGCCGAGTTCATCGAGATATACAATCCAGATTCCAATGCAAAGCCCTTGCATTTCTTTGAATTTGGAGAAGGCATCTGTTTTGAATTTCCAGAAGGAGCTACCATTGGTCCTGGCGAGTATGTTGTAATTGCCAATGATGCCAGTATATACCAAGGCAACGGATATCAGGTTTTTGAATATGAGTTTAGTAATCTGGATAATGACGGCGAACACCTAAGTTTGATAAATAGAAATAATCAGGTCATCGATTCATTAACCTACAATGATGGAGGAGATTGGATTGGTGTTGCCGATGGCGGTTTTTATAGCTTGGCACTACTTGACCACACTTTAGATAATGCTTTAGCTGCATCATGGGATGTCCAATCAGTTTTCGTCACTCCTGGAGCAGCAAACCAGTTTTTACCATTCGATACTTTTCATTTGCCATCAGACATTGTCATAAACGAGATTCACTATCATCCATTCGATAGTATCACGCCATCTGGAGATACCATAGTCAGTAGAAACTATGAATTCATTGAATTGAAAAATATATCGAATACAACTATAAGTCTTAATGGTGTTGCTTTTACCAGAGGTGTTACCTACGAATTCCCTAATGGTTCGATGATTCCTCCTAATGGGTATGTTGTCATAGCAGAAGATTCCTTGTTGTTTTTTGAGCGATATAACTTTTACCCAATGGGCGTATATTCTGGTAAATTATCCAACAGCGGAGAAATGATTTGGCTATCTGATGATGAAGGCAAATTGCTTGATGCTGTTCGATATGACGATATGTTTCCATGGGACACGGAAGCCGATGGTGGATTTAATGATTTTAGCCTTGCCTTGATAGATGCGACAAAACCAAATGATACCCATATCAATTGGAGTAGACAATGCACTGCCTTACAAACGCCATTACAAGACAATGATTTTGGCTGTTTTACGGGTCAAAATGCTGCAGGTCTAGTGATCAATGAAATACACTATCAGCCGACTGGAGGAGTAAATAATGAGTATTTAGAATTGTTCAATTCGGCAACCACAATCATCCAGTTAGAAGGAATGACCTTCTCTCATGGAGTGAGCTTTACATTTGGTAACTTGACTTTGTTTCCAGGGACCTATGTGATTATAGCAAGAGACTCAAGCAGCTTTCACAATACCTACGGATTTGCTCCTGATGGAGATTATGTAGGAGCACTAGCCAATGGGGGAGAGACAATCCGACTAAAAGACTTTTTTGACAACTTGATTGATGAAGTGACCTATGATGAGCTTGCGCCGTGGGCGACTGAAGCCTCCCAAGGAGCACATAGTTTGGCATTGATAGACCATACACTTGACAATAATCTAGCAAGTTCGTGGTGTATACAAAACAATAACATTACACCCAAAGCCGCAAATAGTTTTGATGATGCAGACAATGATGGCATTGCCGACTGTATCGATAATTGTTCAGCTCTAGACGATTCGTTAATAGGTACAGCCTGCGATGATAGTGATGTTTGTACAACTGGAGAGAAATGGGACAACAATTGCAATTGTACAGGTGGTGTTTTTATAGATTCAGATAGTGACGGCGTGTGCGATGCATTAGATCAATGTATAGGTATTGATGATGGCTTAATAGGTACAGCCTGCGACGATGGAGACCCATGTACATCAGGTGAGACCTTTAACTCAAATTGTCAGTGTGCAGGAGGTATTGGTACAGATAGTGATAATGATGGTATCTGCGATGGCTTAGATCAATGTCCAGGATTTGATGACGATTTAATTGGTCAGGTTTGTGATGACAGTGACGCTTGTACGCCTCTGACCGTCAATTCGGACTGTGGATGTGCTCCTGTAGAAAATGCTGCACTTAATGGCACAGCATCAATGATTTCTCAATTATCAAACTTTGTGCCCTCAAGATTGATTGATGGGGTAACAAATAATAATACGAATAGCGGTTTAGCGCAAACCGAAGGTCTGACAACTAATGATTGGGTTCAGATCGATTTAGGCAGCAACATCTTTATTTCGACAGTGGCGATCCACAACAGAACAAGTTGTTGTTCTGATAGATTGAATAATGTCTACGTTATGGTAGCTGATTCGCCATTTCCGACAAATGCAAATGTCAATCAGGCCATTAATAATGCAGATTTCATCCACCAATTAGGTGATGAATCTGATGGTGCAATTACTGGGGTGAATATTAACCTAAATGGACGATATGTCAGACTTCAGAAATCTGGTAATAATGTAACCAATGCGATCAACCTAAAAGAAATAGAGGTGTTTACACCTTACACAATACAAGACTCTGACAATGACGGTGTTTGTGATCTTGACGATGTTTGCTCAGGATTTGATGACAATCTGATCGGCACCTCATGCGATGACAATGATCCCTGTACGACCAATGATCTGTACACGAATAATTGTAATTGTGTTGGAACGGCAGTAGGCGATTCAGATGGAGATGGGGTTTGCAATGCGGTGGATCAATGTCCAAATTTTGATGATAATTTAATCGGACAACCTTGTGACGATGGTATTCTATGTTTCTCTGGCAGTACTTGGGACAACAATTGTAATTGTACAGGAGGTCAATTCTTTGATACAGATAATGACAATGTTTGCGATAACCTAGATCAATGTCCAGGCTTTGATGATAGCATGGATGTCAACAACAATGGTATTCCAGATGGCTGTGAAGGTTGCGAAGATATGATCGTTGAAAATAATCAAAGCCCTGTTACGACTAACAAAGCTGCTAATATTAGTATTGAGACTAATGGCACAGTTCAGAATGGACTAAACATCAGCTATAAGGCTGGACAAGAAATAGAAATGAAAGAACATTTCGAAGTGAAAGCAGGTGCTGTATACCATGCATTTATAGCTACATGTAATCAGTAATTGCGGGATATTTTAGTATCTTAAGAGCCAATTACCCGTACGCAAATGAAGAATATCTGTGTTCTATTCATTTTGCTTCATGCATCTATTACTAATGCTCAATTAGTTATTAATGAAGCAATGTCCTCAAACAAAACAACCATTTCGGATGAAGCTAATCAGTTTGATGATTGGATAGAAATCTATAACTCTAGTGGCAATAGTATAGATCTTCAGAGTTATTACTTAAGTGATAATCCTTCAAACCCTCTCAAATGGGAAATTGATGCCTCAATAGTTATACCAGCAGGTGGCTTTGCCTTGTTCTGGGCTGATGAAGATCAATCTCAAGGACCCACGCATACCAATTTTAAATTGAGTGGATCAGGAGAAACAATTTACTTATCCAACCCTTCAGGAACATTGATAGATCAGTTGCAATTGCCTGCCATGCAAGATGACTTTTCGTACGGACGTGTGTCAGATGGAAGCACTGAATTATCTAATTTTTCTCTCTCATCTCCAAACCAGTCCAATGCAAATGGAGAGGCGCGAGTGTCAGCCGTCATCTTCTCAATTTCAGGAGGTATTTATTCCAATAACGTTTCAGTTTCGTTAAGTACAATTACGAATGGAACAACGATTAGATATACTACAAATGGAGGAGATCCTTCTTCTTCATCTACGATTTATAGTTCGCCTATAAATGTGTCAGATGTCAATACAATAAGAGCAAAAGCATTTAGAAGCGGCTGGGAAGAAAGTTATACGACGTCTGAGACTTACTTAGTGGGTGTAAACCATTCTTTACCTATTGTAAGCATTAGTACTCATCCTGATAATTTATGGGATGATCAAATTGGAATTTATGTAGAAGGTACAAATGGAATTACTGGCAATTGTTCAAGTACCCCAAAAAATTGGAACCAACCTTGGGAACGACCTGCCAATATTCAATTCTATGATGAAAATGGAGTACTCGGTTTTAACATAGATGCTGGAATCTCAGTTTCTGGAGGTTGCTCGAGAAGAAATCCGTTAAAGGGATTGAATATTGAAACCAAAAGTGAATATCCATCTGAAAATATACCCTATCAACTATTCCCAAATCGAGACCAACATGTATATCGAAGATTCAAATTGCGGACTGGAAGTTGGAGTAGTACATTACTACATGACTCTTCTGTGCATGCCATTGTTGAAGATGAGCTCGATATTGATTTGCAAAGTACAAGAAACACTGTTGTTTACCTCAATGATGAATATTGGGGTATTATGAAAATTAGAGATGTACACAGTCAACATTCTATAAAATTTAAACACCCAAAAGTTGATAAAGACTCCATCAATTTAATGGACCCAAATCTGTACACTACTGTCTTTCTAGGAGACTTTCCGGTTAACCATGGTCAGGCTCAAGACTTCTTTGATTTCTACAATTATGTAGAAAATAATGATATTTCTAACAGCACACACTACAATTACGTAAAAGAGAAGGTGGATATAAATGAATATATCAATTACCATATCATTCAATTGTTTGTAGCAAATACTGATTGGCCAGCAAAGAATTTTAAAGTTTGGCACGAGCAAAATGGTCCAGCAAGGTGGATGCTTTTGGATACAGATTTTGGATTGGGACTTCAACAAAATTCTTCTAACCCCAGAACAAAAAATCCGCCAGATAAGGATATGCTTGATTTTGCAACAACAGCTGCACATACGGGTTGGCCAAATGACCACGCATCCACACTTTTTTTGAGAAAATTTTTAGACAACACTGAATTTAAAAACGAATTCATCCAACGGTACGCAACACAACTTGCCATATTATTTACACCCACAAGAACAAATAGTGTTGTAGATGAAATAGCAAACGAGCTTGATCCAGAAATTAATGGACACATCAACAGATGGGGTGTAATAGGATCCAAAACGAGTTGGATGAGCAGAGTTGATGATGTGAAAGATTGGTTGAATCAGCGACCAGCTCATGTGTATACAAACATTCAAAATTTTTTTGGAATAGGAGGCACCTATAATTTGACAATACCAGTGTCAGCTTCGACCAATGGAAGAGTACTGCTAAATGAAAATGAATATCTGGCGCCATTAAATTATACAGGTAAGTATTTTGATGGTATTCCAATAACCTTGACAGCAGTCGCTGATCCAGGTTATCGGTTTTCTCATTGGCAACAAACAGGTAGTACAGATGCTAGAATCACACCAAGTTATTCCACCAACAAAACACTCACTCCGGTATTCGTTCCAGCAACTGATCTTGTGATCAATGAAATTCATTACAACCCAAGAGGTTCGCAAGAAAATGCAGAGTTCATAGAAATATACAACCCAGATTCCAACCCAAGAGACCTGAGTGGATTAGAATTTACAGATGGTATTTGCTTTGATTTTCCACCAAATTCATCAATTAACGGAAACGAATATATAATCATAGCCAATGATGCTAGCATCTACCAAGGCAATGGATATCAGGTATTTGAGTGGGAAGAATCCAATTTGAATAATAATGGAGAACGTCTGGAATTGTCTAATCAAGCAGATATGATCATCGATTCATTGAGATACAATGATGGAGCAGATTGGCCCTCTACAGCAGATAATGGTTTTTTTAGTCTTGGATTATTGGACCATACTTTTGATAATGCTTTAGGGACTTCTTGGGATGTACAATCTGTCTATACCACACCAGGTGCAGCCAATCAATTTTTACCTTTTGACACCTACCATCTTCCATCAGATTTGGTCATTAATGAGATACATTATCATCCATTTGATAGTATTACACCAAGTGGAGATACCATTGTCAGCAAGAATTATGAATTCATAGAATTAAAGAATATAGGCAATACAGCATTTGATCTTGATGATGTTGCTTTATCCAGAGGTGTCGTTTATGAGTTTCCTGATGGTTCGACAATTCCCCCTAATGGACATGTAGTCATAGCCGAAGACTCCTTACTGTTTTTTGAGCGATATAATTTTTATCCAATGGGAGTCTATTCAGGAAAACTATCGAATAGCGGAGAGCTTATCTGGCTGTCCGATGTTGAAGGTAAATTGCTAGACGCAGTTAGATATGATGATATGTTCCCTTGGGATACGGAAGCCGATGGAGGATTTAATGACTATAGTCTTGCCTTGATAGATGCGACAAGACCAAATGATACACATATCAATTGGAAACGACAGTGCACCGAATTACAAACGCCATTACAAGACAACGACTTTGGATGTTTCAATGGACAGAATGTGCAGGGCCTGACCATCAACGAAATTCACTATGATCCTACAGGAGGCAATTCATTAGAATATATAGAGCTAGTAAATTTCTCCAATGCGATTATACAATTGGAAGGCTTGACATTTACGAATGGCATCACTTATACATTTGATGATTTATTGTTATTTCCAGCAGCCACAAGCCCAGCCAATTATATGGTGATTGCCCAAAACGCAAACGCTTTTCAAAATCAGTACAACATCGCAGCTCAGGGTGATTATGTAGGAAGTTTAGCAAATGAGGGAGAGACGATAAGACTAGAAGACTTTTTTGGAAATCTAGTAGATGAGGTGAGTTATGACAATGCTTCTCCTTGGTCTATTGAACCTGGTCAAGGCACGTATAGCCTTGCCTTAATTGATCATAATTTGGATAATAACCTTGCAAGTTCATGGTGTATACAAGATAATATTGTGAGTCCTAAACAACCAAATTCGTTTTCGGATAGCGATGGGGATGGTATAGTCGATTGCATAGATAGTTGTCCTAGCTTGAATAATTCTATGATAGGTACAGCGTGCAATGACGGCGATCCATGTACAACAGGAGAGACATATAACACAAACTGTGCATGCGCTGGCGGCACCATTCAGGATAGCGATGGTGACGGAGTATGTGATGCGCAAGACCAATGTTTTGGAATAGATGATGCACTGATCGGTACAGCATGTAGTGATGGAGATCTCTGTACAGTAGGAGAGGTGTTGAATTCAAATTGTCAATGCACGGGAGGTACAACAGGAGATAGCGACAATGATGGAGTATGTGATGCTTTGGATCAATGTCCAAATTTTAATGATAGCCTGATCGGCCAAGCTTGTAATGATGGAGATGCCTGCACAAGTGGTGAGACATATTCAACAAATTGCTTGTGTGAAGGAGGAAGTCTTAATGATGCAGATGGAGATGGTGTTTGTGATATAGATGACCAATGTCCAGGTACTGATGATTCTATCATCGGCTCAATGTGTGATGATGGAGATGCCTGCACAATTAGTGATCAGTACAATATATCTTGCAATTGTGTTGGTGTACAAAGTCCTGATACAGATAATGATGGAGTTTGTGATGCAGTTGATCAATGTCCAAACTTTGATGATTCTCTAATTGGTCAGCCTTGTGATGATGGTATATTGTGTTTTTCAGGTAGTACCTGGGATTCGAATTGCAATTGCTCTGGAGGTCAATTCTTTGATTCAGACAATGACAATGTTTGTGATCCATTAGATCAATGCCCAGGCTTTGATGATGATATTGATGTGAATAACAATGGCATTCCAGATGGTTGTGAAGGTTGTGAAGATCTGATAAGCGAACTTAGTCAAATAGTAATAACGAATAATAAAGCTGCCAACATTAGAATTGAGACAAACGGGACTGTTAACAATGCGGCGAACATCATCTATAAAGCTGGACAAGAAATAGAATTGATGGATCACTTTGAAGTGAAGTTAGGCGCCGTGTTTCATGCCTTTATTGCACCGTGTAATTAACAAAAGTTAACATTGAAGATGTATTGAATCTTATCAGCAGTTGGTAAACTATGGGGTTTATTTAATTTGAGGTCTTGATGAGAAAAGGACAATGTTTGCGATCCATTAGATCAATGTCTAGGATTTGATGATGATATTGATGTGAACAACAATGGTATCCCAGATGGCTAAGGGTGTGAAGACAAATAA
>CAYNMW010000008.1:0-44743 GCA_964398295.1 uncultured Saprospiraceae bacterium
CCATTAAATGGGATTCCGCTGGATAGCCTTTATAACGCTTTACTTCCTTTGGTTATACAATTTCCTAATAAAATTGTTAAATAGATTTGCAAAGAGTTCCTTTTCTCTTAGCTTGATGTCTAAATAGAAACGATTGATATGAATTTGAGCAATTTAACTAAATCTAATAATCCAATGCTTAGTGATGCTGCCATCACCAAAGCGACTGCTTCTACGATCACAAGAGCCAATGATGAGCAAATGACGGTATCGGGAGCAGTAACTAAAACGCTCTTGCTCGTATCAATTCTGTTATGTACGACTCTTTACAGCTATACAAATCCAATGCAGATTTTTATCCCAATAGGAGCATTAGGTGGCGGAGCTATTTATTTTTTAACTAGTTTCAAACCTCATCTCGCCCCTACAACGGCACCAATTTATGCAGCAATCAAAGGTCTCTTTGTTGGAACGGTTTCTATCAGTTATGCTGCCGCTTATGGCGGTATTGTTTTTCAGGCAGTCAGTCTTACGATTGCTACATTAATGGCGATGCTTATTATTTATAAGTCTGGCTTGATTAAAGTGACAGAAAAATTTAGAATGGGAGTAACGATGGCTGTAGGAGCTATCATGATTGTTTATTTAATCAGTTGGGTCGGTCATTTTGTTGGTTTTGAAGTGCCATTTATACATGAAAGCGGACCATTAGGTATCGGAATCACAGTTGTGATTATTGGTGTAGCGGCATTGAATCTACTTCTCGATTTTGATAATTTTGAGAAAGGGGAACAAAGACAAGTACCAAAATTTATGGAATGGTTTTTTGCGATGGGTCTACTCTTTACACTAGTATGGTTGTATATCGAATTTCTTAGATTACTAGGGAAGTTGCAAAGAGATTAATACGCTAATAACCAACACGGTCATCTAATTAGAGTATTTGATTTGACAAGTGCAATATTTGACGTAAATAGTCGCTACAAATGACTATCGCACTAGCAGTATATGCCGCATCTTTAATTCCATTAGTTATCATTCTAAGTTTGTACTTCTTTAGAATTATCCCTTTTTGGATTCTAAAGTTATATGCGATAGGTTTTCTTATTACTGGTTTTGGTTGGGAGATTTGGTATACCTATGGTTGGGTCGATGGTGATCCTGTTTGGGTGCGTAGATCAGATGAATTAAATACTGCAATACCTTATCAAATAAACTGGATACTCAATTCACTTTATGATGCATTTGTATGTGTGTCAGGTGTATTTTGGGTATGGTTGGCGGGAGGTAGGACATTAAGATTATTCAAGGGGATTAATATGATCTGCCTCCTAATATTATTTGTGGTTTTTGTTGGCCAGAATATTTATGTGGAACTTGGCATTTATCAGGGACAAATACAAGAGTCTCACGAAATGTCCTGGGCTCCTTTATCACCTAAATTTTTAGACACAATTACATTTTTCGGACATCGGATGAAATTTAATACACAGATTACCTGGGTGCTTATGGTGCCAATCATATATTTTATCATTAAAAGAATTATGCCTAAGCAACAAAAAGTTTGATTACTAATTTCCTACTTTACTATCAGTTTCGTATCCACTTCTTATTCCCTTTTCTATTGCAGGAATTCCATTTTTCATCCAATCTGGCATTGGAGCATCCATGAGATAATGATCAAAATACTGTTGCATCCTAATATTGAAGTCAAGTCTGTTTTGCCACTTTAAGGGCCAATGTGGTTCTCCATTGTAATTGAGAAACCATGATGGTTTTTGCAACCGACGAAGAGCCATAAAAAACTCTATCCCCAAATGCCAAGGCACATGTCCATCTGCATCATTGTGCATAATCAGAACAGGGGTATTTATTTTATCTGCAAAAAATAATGGCGAATTTCTAATATAGGTTTCTGGTGATTCCCACAAGGTGACTCCAAGTCTACTTTGAGTCTTTTCATATTGAAATTGTCGACTCCTGCCCGTACCCCATCTGATACCACCATAGGCACTAATCATATTGACAAGAGGTGCTCCTGATTCAGCACAAGCGAATACATCTGTTTTTGTTACCAAATGAGCAACTTGATACCCGCCCCAACTATGACCTTGTACGCCTATTCGATCTTTGTCTATAAATCCTTCCGCCAGCAAAGCTGCAATTCCTGATATGACGGCATTGTAACAACTCTCTCCTGGATCTCCAATTGTATAGGTAACATCTGGATTGAAAATAATGTATCCTCTATTTACATAAAAACTGTAGTTAATTGTTGATCTACCAGCAGATGGCGGACGGTGCCTGTGCAAACGATCAGAACTTCGCTCATAAAAATTGACAAGTAACGGGTATTTCTTTTCTGGATCAAAATCTTGTGGGAGGACTAAGACACCATCCAATGATTGGCCGTCAAAAGCTGTCCAACTGTACAGTTGATTTGTTCCCCATTTGTACTCATCTTGTTGTGGATTGGCATCCGAAATCTGCTTCGGATTTTCAAAACTTAAGTTGTCATGAATGAGGTTTGGGAATGTAGAAAATGACTGCTTCGTATAAATAACGTCATCTGAATTCTCAGCTTTGATAACATTAGTTGTAAAGGAGAAATCATCTTTACCAATGCTTGTGATCTTGTCAGTGTTGAAGTCATATGTTGCGTAACCGCTCGATTTATCTTTTTCGTCAAATACGTGCAACAAGATTTTATCTTCCAAATTTATATGTTCTTCATCTTCATCAAGTTCTATATATCTGTATCTGATTTTGTCTTCCCGACCATTGGTTAAATTTCGTGCAGCTTTGGCGTTATTTGGATCCAACAACCATAAATCATAGCGATCGTTCGCGATTAAGAATTCATCATTCTTCGTCCATCCAGCAATACCATAAGATCTTGGATAGGATGGAGCATCATGTAGTTCATTGTGGAACGTAGTTAATTGTGCATTTCCAATTACCTCAGTTTGATTGGTTTTTACATTATGCGAATGCCAAGAAGAATTTGATAAATCATACCAGAAAATATGAGCGCCTTCAGGAGATAATTGTGGTCTTCCATGTACGGCAGTAGCAACAACTATTTTTTGTCCGGATTCGATATTTACTTTATAGACATCTCTTTCTGCATATCCCTGCCAAGTTTCGTGTGTTTTATATGGCAGATCAGTATACAACAGTGCATGACTTGCCTGTTTGTTCTCATCCATTCTAATGTCTGGAATTTCTTTATCATGAAGTACCTGCATTTTATTTGTCTCGGGTGAATATGCAACTTGATAGGATTTCTTGTTGTCATCCTTTTCATCAAGTTCTTGCTGGGTATACAACTTTGGTTGTTGATAATGCCAAACTTCAACGTTGACAATTTCCTCTTTGAGCTTAGATGTGTCTTGTTGTAATCGATATGGTGTAATTCCAAAAAACAGCCTTGATCCATCATCAGAGAATGATGGTTTCTGTTGATTACTTACTGTCCAATTGTCAGGAATATTTTCAGATTTTGAATGTAGAATTTCTTTCGCTGAAAGACTGTTTGCATTCCAATGATATAGTTGATAGGGGCGATCTATAATATCAGTTGTGTCAGCATCCACTACAAAGGCTGCTTGACTTGCATCTTTGTTTATAGCTAATTGATACAGTTTTCCAGAGCTTGAGAAGATTGTATCTACTGTTGATCCATCGCGAATAAATACTCCACCAGTTGTCGTCGAATCTGCTTTTACAGAGTACATAAGTGAGGTCGATTCCTCGGCAAACGCAAAGTCAGTTACTCGTAGCAATGTATCTACAGATTTTTGTTGACTGTCAATATATATAATGCGATCTGAAGACTGCTTTCCATCTTTGCTGTTCTCTTTCTTTTTTGGTTTGTCATCATTTCTAATTTTTGCGGCGACTACTGGACCTGCTTTTTCAGGTATTTTAAATGATGAAATATTAGGGAAAGTAGTTTCTGTATTGCTTGTTAGATCAACTATAACCAGTGTGTCACCTGGCATGTCTTTGTCCTTGGTTTTCTTTCTTTTTTCCTCTTTGACATGCGCTATAGATGGTTTTCTTAGGAAGTAAACATAGTTACCATCAGAATCAAACATTGCTTCTTCACTTCGTTCATATGTGAACTCTTGTTGATTTCTGGTATTATATAAAACTGTATTCTTGTCACCATATCCTGGTTCAAGAGTATACATTACCCAATCTCCATTTTGAGAAATCTTGGTATCAGTAATTCTGTTCCATTCAGAATATACAGCTTCATCCATTGTTTTGTTTCCTTGACTATACAGTGATAATGAACCAAATAAAAAACTAATAATTAGTGTTGCGTGAATGGTTTTCATGCTAACTAAATTAACTATTTCTCACAGAAGATGGGATTCACCCATTGCGAAAAGGTGTTACTATGTAGGTGGATAAATGTGTTGAAACCAATTTTTAGGAAAATGTCACCCCTTTTGAGGTTCCCCATAACCCTGTAGGGGTTTAACTATACTAGCAATGGGTTAAAACTCATTGCGAAAGGTATGTAGGCTAGATTATCATACCCGCACCCACTGTATTATTGGTGCCTTCATCAATGATGATGATGCTGCCTGTGATGCGATTGTTACGATACGGATCAGTAAACAAAGGCTTCGTTGTTCTAAGCACAACTCTAGCCATATCGTTCATTCTGATTTCTTTATCTTCTAATTCTCTGTGGAGAGAATTGATATCCAATTTATATCGGATCTCTTTCACAATGCATCGAGCATCTTGTGTGGTATGTCTGATGGAATATTTACCATTTTGTTGAAGCGGTTTTGTGTTGTCAAACCAACAAATCATCGCCTCTATGTCTTGAGATATTTCTGGTTTGTTATGTTCTCTCACAATCATATCTCCTCGACTTAAATCCATATTGTCCTCAATAAGGATGGTAACAGATTCAGGTGGATGTGCTTCATTCTGTTCTCCATCAGGTCCCATGATTTTTGAAATTTTGGTAACAAAACCTGTTGGAAGTAACATCACTTGATCACCTTTTTTTAGTACGCCGCCTGCAACTCTTCCAGCATATCCTCTATAATCGTGATGTTCGTCTGTATTTGGTCTAATGACAAATTGGACTGGAAAACGCACATCGATAAAATTGTGGTCACTTGCGATATGTACATTCTCCAAAAAGTACATTAATGTAGGACCATCATACCATGGTGTTTTCTCAGATCGATTCACAACATTATCTCCGAGCAAAGCAGAGATTGGAATAAAATGAATGTCATTCACATCCAGTTTAGCTGCAAATTTTTCAAAATCGTCCTGTATTTTATCATAGGTGTCCTGAGCAAATTCGACAAGATCCATTTTATTAATACAAACAACCACATGAGGAATCTGCAGCAAACTAGCGATGATTGCATGTCTTCTTGTCTGTTCTACAACGCCATGTCTTGCATCGATGAGGATCAAGGCAACGTTTGCTGTTGATGCGCCCGTTACCATATTCCTTGTATATTGAATATGTCCAGGAGTATCTGCTATGATGAATTTTCTCTTTGGAGTAGAGAAATAACGATAAGCGACATCAATGGTAATCCCTTGCTCTCGTTCCGCTTTCAAACCATCAGTTAGCAAGGCAAGATTTACACCTTCTTCTCCCCTTCTTTCCGTCGTTTCTTTTAATTGATCATATTGATCTTGGAATATAGATTTGCTATCATACAACATTCTTCCAATCAATGTGGATTTTCCGTCATCTACGGATCCTGCCGTTGTAAATCGCAATAATTCTGATTCTTCGTATTTATATACTTTATCCATGTTTGTCTTGATTGTTGAAGTCTAAAAATATCCTTCTTTCTTTCTGTCTTCCATACTGGTTTCACTTCGTTTATCATCAGTACGACCACCTCTTTCCGTCATTCTAGTTGTTGCAATTTCCTGAATGATGTCGTCTACTGTTTCTGCATCTGAACGCCAAACACCAGTACAAGTCATATCACCAATTGTTCTGCAACGAACCTTTTCTTTAAATACAGTCTCTTCTGGTCTTTTAACCAGATATTCATTGTCCGCGAGCAAGACACCATCTCTTTCAATCACATCTCTTTCGTGCGCCATATACAGATGAGGAAGAGGTACCTTCTCCATAGCAAGGTATTGCCATACATCTAGCTCTGTCCAATTTGATATGGGGAACACTCTAAAATGCTCTCCAAAGTTTTTCTTACCATTAAATAAATTCCAAAGTTCTGGGCGTTGATTCTTTGGATCCCACTGTCCAAATTCATCTCTATGAGAGAAGAATCTTTCTTTCGCTCTTGCTTTCTCTTCATCTCTTCTACCACCTCCCATAGCGGCATCAAACTTTCCTTTTTCTAACTCATCGAGTAAGGTATAGATTTGTAAACCATTCCTACTTGAATTAAATCCTGTTTCCTCAGTGACGTGTCCTGCATTGATCGCTTCCTGTACATAACCTACAATTATCTTCAAGCCGTAGTCTTCGACGAGCTTATCTCGGAATTTCAAGGTTTCAGGAAAGTTGTGTCCTGTATCAACATGTAGCAATGGGAATGGAACCTTTGCTGGCCTAAAAGCCTTCACAGCTAAGTAGGTCATTAGGATGCTATCCTTACCTCCTGAAAAAAGAATAACAGGTTTTTCAAATTGCGCAGCTACCTCACGCAAGATGTATATGGACTCTGATTCGAGTTCCTTGAGGTGATTAATGTTATAATCCATCAGCTTTGTTCAAATGAACTGCAAAAGTCATAAAAAAAAAGGAAATAACAGTGTGATAACCGAAAAGTTATCAAATGTACTTTTTGATGTAGTCTACCGCTTTTTTCACGGATTCTTCTTTGGTTTCAGACTCGGTATCCAAAATTAACTGTACGTCATCTGGTTCATCAAAAGGACTATCTATTCCAGTAAATCCTTTAATGATACCTGCTCTTGCTTTTTGATACAATCCTTTGACATCTCTCGCTTCGCAAGTTTCTACAGAAGCTTTAACATAAATCAGGTGAAAATCTGATTCACCAATGATCGACTTTGCGAAAGCTCTGATTTCATTTGTGGGACTCACAAAGCTATTAAGAGCAACAATTCCCGCTCCGATCATCAGCTTGCTGACCTCAGAAATTCTCCTAATGTTCTCCTTTCTGTCTTCTAAACTGAAACTCAAATTATTACATATACCCGTTCGGATATTGTCTCCGTCAAGGACTTGGACTAAATGTCCATCATTAAACAATTCTCTTTCTACTGCTTCAGCTATTGTGCTTTTACCAGACCCTGATAAGCCAGTAAACCAAAAAACGCCTGCTTTCTGATTCAGAAATAATTCCTTCTCTTTTCTACTTACCAATCGATCAAAAATAGGGTGTATGTGATCAGCCATCGTATATTATTTAAATGGATTTAATTTTCTAACTTTTCCTTTTGGAACAAGAAGCCAAGCTCGCTCATGTAAATAATAGACAACTAACTTTATGAAAAATTCATAGAAGCCTAACTCAAGTGCAAGACTAATATCTCCTGTTGTGAAATAGGCAATAGCAATTAATGTACTCGTTGCAATTATCCTCCATGTAAATCCTTTTAACACACTTCTCAAATGTGACTCTGTATCTGGCGTAACTGTCTTTGTCATTGTCATTTATTTTTTATAATCTCCAATATATGATTGAATCTGTTTCTGGGATTTGATACATTCCCTTAAGGTCGAGCAAAATAGGTTTTTCTGGCATTTTATCCGCTAGGTCATTTATGGAGTATTTCTCATACTCCTGATGATTGACTGCTAATATGATGGCATCACATGCTATTGTATCTATCTGTTCGATTAGTTGAATGTTATGTAGTTGATTCACTTCCGTTTTTGATGCATGTGGGTCATGAGCAGTGCATTGTATGGAATAGTTTTTTAATTCACTGATCAAGTCAAATACTTTCGAATTGCGTATATCGCTTACATTTTCTTTGAATGTCACTCCCATTATCAGGACAGTAGCTTCCTTTAATTGCTTATCATTTTTAATAAACAGTTGGACTAATTTTTTTGCAATAAATTCTGGCATAGAATCATTGATACGGCGACCACTTAGGATAACTTGAGGGTCATAGCCCAACTCTCTTGATTTAAAGAGTAGATAATATGGGTCAACACCAACACAGTGGCCTCCTACCAATCCTGGAGAGAATTTCAGGAAATTCCATTTTGTTCCAGCCGCTTTCAATACCTGTTTTGTGTCGATATTCATGCGATCGAAAATAATGGACAATTCATTCATCAACGAAATGTTTAAGTCACGTTGGGTATTCTCGATAATCTTAGCTGCTTCTGCTACTTTTATGGATTCTGCTTTAAAAATTTCAGCTGTGATAATTGTGCCATATATCTCTGCAATAGTCTCTAGGGATTCGTCATCAATACCTGATACAATTTTGAGAATGTTAGTCAAGGTCCTCACCTTATCTCCTGGATTGATCCGTTCAGGTGAGTAACCAATTTTAAAATCCTGGCCACAAGTTAAGCCAGATTCTTTTTCCAATATTGGCAAACAATCTTCTTCAGTACACCCGGGATAAACGGTACTTTCAAATACTACATAATCTCCTTTTTTAAGGATTGAACCGATGGCCTGTGAAGCGCGAAGAAGAGGTTTTAGATTTGGGACCTTTCGTTCGTCAACTGGCGTAGGAACAGCAACTATATGAAATGAGGCTTCAGCGAGATCTTCAGTTTTGTTCGTAAATAAAACATCTGAATTTGCGAAAGCTGAAGAATCCAACTCTTTTGAAGGATCGCGCCCTTGTTGGAGTTCACTTATTCTAGAAGGGTCGATATCATAGGCTATTACAGAAAAATGCTTGCCAAACTCAAGAGCCAATGGCAAACCGACATAACCGAGACCATTTACGGACAGTTTCGTTTTTTTTTGCGCTAAGCGATTTTTCATTCCACTAATTCAAGCTTTCCATTTTTGAGCTTGTATATATCTCCTGATTCGGGACAAGTGGCAGTTCCAGCATGATTAAATCTAAGCCTGATTCCACGTTTACTCATCCAGCCAATAGGTTTCGCTGGATTACCGACTACCAATTGATATGGCAATATATCTTTTGTGACTACAGCACCAGCTCCCACAAAGGAATACATCCCAATTTTTGTACCACAAACGATACAAGCTCCAGCCCCTATTGATGCTCCTTGCTCTATGATTGTGGCTTCAAATTCTGATTTGCGCTCAACGCCACTTCTTGGGTTGATAACATTGGTAAATGTCATACTAGGACCAAGGAATACATCGTCTTCAATAATGACACCTTCATACACATTGATGTTGTTTTGAATTTTGACTCTATTTCCAATGGAAACTCGACTACCGACAAATACATTTTGACCTAGAGTACAACCCGTGCCTATGACAGCATTGCCCATTACATGCGAGCCATGCCATATTTTAGTGCCTTCTCCAATTTCTGCACCTTCGTCCAAATGAGCAGATGGATGAATAAATGTCATGGTAATATTCTGATTAATTTATGAAAAGCTTACAAGCTGAGATCTGAGGTTTTGTATAACGCAGCTAGCACAACCTGTGAGACAACCCTCAGAGTTCGTTTGTCAATTATTGAAATATCGTCTTTGTGTGTATGATGATAATGTGCAAATTTATCTGCGTTTAGATCATAGTTAATGATATCCAACATTGGAATACCAGCTACTTCATTGACATATTTGTGGTCATCATCTATAGCTCCAAATTTTGTATCGATAAAATAGTCTCCATATCCCATGCGCTGAGCAAGTTTCCATATTTTATCCTGGTGACGTTTGGCATAGTGCTGAGAAAATCCTTCTTTCCCAAAAGAAGCTCCTTTTGCACCTACCATATCCAATAATATGCCAAAGGACGCCTTATAATTTCGGTCATGTTTGTTTCTAGACCAGTGTTGTGAACCAAGGCACCAGGTGTTGCTTATTTTTGGCTGTCCATTGTCTTCTGCATCAAAAAATATAAAGTCCACTCCAAGGTCAATTGGATTTTCATTAATGGCCCTTGCAATCTCTAATAAGGCAGCAACACCACT
Organism: uncultured Saprospiraceae bacterium; assembly: GCA_964398295.1. Taxonomy (GTDB): domain Bacteria; phylum Bacteroidota; class Bacteroidia; order Chitinophagales; family Saprospiraceae; genus CALFUK01. The sequence goes on from CAYNMW010000008.1 coordinate 10,069, forward strand.
TGCTCCATCATCTGCACCCATGATGGGATTATTTTGGTTGGCTTTGTCTGCATCTTTTTCTGCAACTATTCTAGTATCATAGTGAGCAGCCAATAAAACTCTATTGCTGTTTTCCGGATTGAAACTTCCGATAATGTTATAGGCGTCAGCATCTTTGATGTGATAAAAACTGGCTTTAAAAGGCTGTTCTATCACAGTAGCGCCATAGCCTTCCATTTTTTGTTTTATCCAATTTTTGATTTTTAAATGTCCAGGTGTGCTTGGATAACGGTGGCCAAATTTTAATTGAGCTTCAACATATGAATACAAGCTATCTGCATTTGCTGCAGGAATTTTAGCTGGTGCTTTTTTAACCTCTGGTTCCTTGACAGGAGCATCTTGTCGACATGATATAGCAAAAATACAGATTAGTACAATGAAAATATGTTTCATAAAATGCTTAGTTGAGTGTCCAATGCGTTCCCTCTTTTCCATCTTTTAATTGTATGTCAAGTTCTTGTAATTTATCTCTTATCTTATCTGAAGTAGACCAATTTTTTTCTGTTCTTGCATCTTTTCGAATGTCAATGATTAACTCCATTAATCCGGAGAACTTATCAGACAAAGCATTGCCTTCAGACTCAAATTCATCCATCAAACCAAATATGTCAAAGAGATATGTTTGGAAAGTTTGCTTCATGAGATCTACAGATTGTTGACTGATGTCAGTAAATCCTTCCTTACCATCTTTGTGGCTATTGATTATGGGAACCAATTCAAACAATCGAGATAAGGCTTTAGGCGTATTGAAATCATCATTCATATCCAATTGCACTTGATCCACTAGTGTTTTGACTTTGGCATCTATTTCATCGTTTCCGCTTCCACCTTTTTCAATTGATTGCAAATAGCGGTTTGCTTCCATGATTCGTTTATAGCCTTTCTCTGCAGCCAATAAACCAGCATCTGTCAAATCCAAGGTACTTGCGTAATGTGTTTGGAACATGAAGAACTTGACGATCATAGGACTATATGATTTGCTTATATGATCACTTTCGCCGGTAAACAATTCCACTGGAGTGATGCTGTTGTTGTCGCTTTTAGACATCTTCCTGCCATTCATCAACAGCATATTCGTGTGCAGCCAGTAATTTGCTGGTTCGCAATTGCATGCACCCATATTTTGGGCAATTTCGTTTTCGTGATGAGGAAACTTTAAATCATTCCCTCCTCCGTGAATATCGAAATGGTTACCAAGATATTTTGTACTCATTGCGGAACATTCTAAATGCCAGCCAGGAAATCCAATTGACCAAGGCGATTCCCATTTCATTAAGTGAGATTCATCTGCACGCATCCATATCGCGAAATCGGATGGATGGTTTTTTTCACTTTGGTTTTTTAAATCATCGCGACTTTCTGACATCAATTCGTCGATCACCCTTCCAGACAATTTACCGTATGCATCATTTTCGCCAGCAAACTTGGCAGTGTCAAAATAAACAGAACCATTTTTTTCGTAGGCGAGTCCATTATCTAGAATTGATTCTACCATTTCTATTTGTTCCATGATGTGTCCGGTTGCTCTTGGCTCAATATTGGGTTTTTTAGTGTTAAACACATCCATCATTGCATGAAAGCCATTCGTATATTTCTGAACCACTTCCATTGGCTCCAATTTTTCCAATTTTGCCCTCTTTGCAATTTTGTCTTCTCCAGCATCGGCATCATCGGTTAGGTGACCTACATCAGTTATATTTCTAACATAACGCACTTTATAACCCAGATGTAACAGATATCTGTAAATAACATCAAAACTGACAAATGTTCGGCAATTGCCTAAATGAACATCACTATATACAGTTGGTCCACATACATACATTCCAATGAATCCTTCTTCAATTGGTTCAAACTTTTCTTTCTGCCTTGAAAGACTGTTGTGGACGTACAATTCCTGATTCATAGCTGCAAAAATAAATTATATTCTGGTACGGTAGAGAGATTATGAGAACTTCATTTCCGCAAAGGAAAGTATAAAAGTCTACTAAGAATTTATGAAAGCTTGATTATATATCTGTTTGTTGTGCGTAAGCAGAAAGATCATTTCAAAAAGAAGTGAAGATAACATTGATTCCACTTTAGGGCTAGGACAGGCAAGTATGCTTTTCATTTAATGAAACAGATTCCCACCAAACTTAAAAAGGATGAATATCTGCTAGCGATATTCATCCTGTAAGATGTAGAACAAAAAAGAGGAAGGCCTTCTATAAGGCCCCCTCTTAAGAAATCTGTGAGCGTCAATAACTCTCCTCACAAGTGTACGGGTAGCACACATAAGTGAATTTCTTCAAGTAAGTATATATAGATATACAGAGATCTAATCAATTATTTATACCGAAGAGAAAGTGGTTTGGCAATCTTGACAAACAACATATCCTCTTTTCGTGTATTATACTCGATCTGTATTTCCAAAGGAAAATAGCATCGGTATAGAAGTAGAAAGTGAAGCCAACTCCTCTGAGTCAGCTCCAACCTTCTGTGGGCGTCATTAATCTATGCACAGAATTTCTATACTGTCGATTTATGCAAGACGCACACTGTACTCGATTACCAAATTGAAATGTTTCTAAGTCATTTAAGGTCTATGGTAATCTATCATCAGTGAATAGGATTTCGCAGATCCTAACTCTCTATTACTTTTTTCAAGGTAAGTGTAAGGGTGGGTGGTTGTTGTTAAAAGACAATTCAAATATACATGCGGGAACAGCATGAATACAACTACAAATAAACTACAATTGATTATGAATTAGCCACAAGGCTTTCAAATCATTAGGATAGAATCAATTCTCGATAAGGAAGTATAGTAGAATAGCCCTTTTCTTTAAAGTAATCCATGGTTGGTTTGACGGGTTTGTCGGAGGTTGCTAGTACAAAATCTCCTCCCCATGCACCTAATGATTTGACACTTCCCCAAAAATCCGGGAAGTTGGTTTCTTTGATAGGTTTTCTTTTCAACACTTTTGAAACAATCTCTTCATGCCTGTTTAGATGTTGTTCAAATTTGCTAAAGGATTTGGACAAAGCAATTTTTTCTGACAAATCTGAAATCTCATTTATTTGTTCCTTAAATGCTTTAGTGCCTTTTAAATATTTATTGACTTCTGCCGCACTGTCTTGTTTGTTGCCAAGGTATATGAAAAATAACTTGTCTTTGAATTTTGGATCGAAATCAGACTCAGCAATGTTGAGCTGGTCATCCTTAAATACATATTCAATAGGTCCTTCTGCGCCAGCACAAGCAACATCATAACCACTACCATTGCTGACACGAAAATGAAGTAAGTAAGGATTTACTTCTGCCCATTGGGCGATTGAATAAATTAAAGTTGAACTTGAACCTAAACCCCAATTTTGATCAAACTCCAGAATTGTCTCTACTTTAAACCCATTCCACTTATCTAGAAATTCTGAATTGAGTCGGACAGCATTCTTTAATATCTTACCGATATAAGCGGCCATGTCTTCATTGGAAGATTTTACTGGTTTAAAGTCAAGTAGAGATATCTGCGCATCAAACCAAGTTTCCCCTTTCACATCTTTTGAGACCCAAACCAAATCTGACCCGCGTGACGGTTTCACATTCATATGCTGACCTAACTTTGTAGGTAATGCAATAGCCTTCGCCCCGTCAAGCACTAAGTACTCTGCAGTCAATAGGAGTTTGCCGTGTCCGTAAAAATTCTTTTTGATGGGTATACTAGTTGGTTGTGTTAAAATATTTTGATAAAATAACAACTCCTCTGGGCTGATAAGGAAATTGTAGAGTGAAAACTTTAGGCAAATGTAAAGCCTGACATTTTCAAGATGGGATAATAAGAATCTAATTTACAATCTTTATTTCTTTATCCTGCCTAACTGAATCTAAAAAATCGCGAACGGAGACAAATGAAACAATTTCTGTGTTGAAATGTACCAAAGCTCTCTTGATTTCCTTCTCTGTGGCTTCCAATTGATGTAAGATGTTCATTAAATGCATTCTCATATGTCCCTTTTGGATTCCTGTTGTAACCAATGATCTTACCGCTCCAAAGTTTTGAGCTAGTCCAGTAGATGCAATTATTTGCATCAATTCAGTTGCCGAAGGATTGCCTAACAATTCCAAAGATCGTTTTGCCATTGGATGTAAAGAGGTCAACCCTCCTACCGTACCAACTGCAAGTGGAATATCAAGCCAAAATCGAAACACTTCATTTTCTATAGTACAAAAACTCAAACTTCGGTATTGACCGTCTTTCGCGGCGTAACTATGACCGCAGGCTTCAATCGCACGAAAATCATTTCCTGTAGCAAGCACGACGGCATCGATACCATTATATATACCTTTATTATGTGTAGTCGCTCTGAATGGATCTATTCTGGCTATATCTACAGCAGTCTTAAATCTCGATGCAAATTCCTGGCCGCTAAAATGTGTACTTACCCCTTCTAATTCTTTTACTGGACAGGAGACCTCAGCTCTGACTACACAGTTTGGCGTATAATTTGATAAAATTGCCATGACAACTTCAAATTCTGGCGCATGTGCATTTAATTCCTTAGACTTTTGAATAAAGTTATGTAGCTCAGTCCCAAATTTTTCCAAAATTGAATTGATGAAATTCGCCCCCATTGAATCACAGGTCTCGAAGTAACATTGCAGCTGATATAAATTGTCTAATTCTGCAGTCTTGTCAAGCAACTCAATTCTAGAAATTCCACCTCCCCTACCTTCCATGTTTTTGGTCAGGGAATCTACAGATTGTAATAGCTGTAGTTTTATGTCTTCAAAATTGTTGAGTAACAAATCCTTTGGACCTTTCCACATAAAGTGTAGCTGACCTACTTTCTCTGTACAGAGTACAGTGGTCTTAAAACCACCTCGATTCATCCAAAATTTTGCAGCATTTGAAGCAGCTGCCACAACGGAGCTCTCTTCGATAACCATCGGGACGCAATAAGTCTCGCCATTAATGACAAAATTTGGAGCAACTCCATAAGGCATTGGAAAATTGGTAATGGTATTTTCACTGAAGCCATCCAATATCTTTTGTTGATCCTCATTGCTGTGCCAGTAGCTCTTTAATTCTCGTATCACAGATTCTGGATCCTTAAAGAAATTACCAGCTATCCATTTGATTTTACCTCTTTTGGAAAGTTTGGAGAACCCGGAAATCGATTTTTCAGAATTAGACTTCATTGTGAATTGATACGTAAATAAGCAGATGCATATTGTAATCCTTCAATTTGCAAAGATATATATTCATGTAATGCATCATAGGACACCTGCGCATACTTTAACATGGCAGACGCTTGTCCATAGATAGCATTGTGGTTTAGTTTATTTATGTAGTAATACCCATCAAGAAAATGGCTTATGCCACCTGAGATAATAAAGTTTCGACAATTGACTTTTGAACCCAGCTTAGGAATCAGCTCATTTATATAAGAGATCATCTGCTCAGGTGTATGGCCAATAGTTGCAAATGCCTCAAAAGCCTCTTTTCGTTCAGGACTGCTGCGCAATAATTCTAATAAAGAAAAATTGGTGCCGCCACTTGCAGCAAATTCTATTGCCTCAATTGGTAATTGCAGCAATTCTGTTAGAGATTCTGGACCAAATCCTTGTCCTACTTCTTTCACTATAATAGGGACCTTCATCTCCCTGACAATTGTGCGAATGACATCAATTGGAGGAACTGCTATCTTGTCACCTTCATCTTGCAACCATTCTTGCAAAGGATTGATGTGAATAATTAAACCATCTGCGTCCAATTTTGATATGAGGTCATTAATGGTATGTAAGCTATCCGTATTGATTAGCTCCTCTAATTGAGCAGTACCTAGATTGGCAAATAAAGGTTGATCTCCAATTATTGGTCTAACAGCAAAATCAGACAGGCGTTCATTTGAATTCAATATTGAACGACAGGAACCCAATCCCATTGACAGGCCAAATTCGTTACAGGCTTTCGCCAAATTTTTATTTATGAAGGCTGCTTTTTCAGTTCCTCCAGTCATGCTACTCACCCAAATAGGAGCAGAGATTTGCTTATTGAGAAAAGATTTTGGGTAGCCAGAAATCTGTTGTGGATGTGCTGCTAGCAGAGGCTCGTAATAAAATCGACTGTCCAGCTTATCCACACCAATGCGTGACTGAAAAGCGAGCTCAATGTGATCCTGCTTGCGTGATGAAGCAGTTGGATCTTCCTTCATTCTTAAATTTTAACAATCTCTTAGAAAAACAAAAGTAATTTATTTTAGTTTTCGCAGTTATACGATTATAATTAATTGCCTATCAATTAGTTACACGATCTCTAATTAAATTGAACTATAATTATGAAGTTTCTTGTCTTTCTTTTGTGTTTAAGCACAAGCATTCAACTATCAGCACAAAGTAAACGATTGTCGATTGAACACTTTAATAAAGCAATCGAAGCATTTAATCAAAAGGACTACCAGACAGCAGTCACTGAGTATGGGAAGGCAATTGAATACAATGCTAAATATGCCAAGGCATATTACAATCGCGGTACTTCCCTGCTTAATCTTAAAAAATATTCAGCTGCAATTAAGGATTTTAAAAAGTCTATCTCATTGGATCCTGAAATGAAAAAGGCAAACTTTTATTTGGGATATGCTTTTCAGGCTGGTGGAGATAAAAAACAAGCTTTGCTTTACTTTAGCCGATCCATAGCATCATTGCCTGAATTTGAACTGGCTTATGTATATCGTGCAGGCATTTCAATGGAACAAAAGAAATATGCCAAGGCAATCAATGATTATACAACAGCAATTTCATTGAAACAAGATCAGTACAAGTGGCATTTGAATAGAGGTCTTTGTTATTATCAAACAGAAGAATTTGATGAGGCGATCGGTGATTTCACGAAAGTGATCGGCTTAAAAGATGACCAGCAAAATGCATATGTATATCGTTCAAAGGCTCTTTTAAAAACAAAGCAATTTGATCCAGCAGTTGAGGATTTGACTTATCTGATGGAGCAAGATCCTGAAAATCACGAACACGTATTCTATCGGGGATATGCATACCAAAATCTAGACGATTTGAATGCAGCGGATATTGATTATAAACATGCAATCGTACTTGATCCAACCTACAAACCATCAATTTTAAACAAAGCAAATACGAGCCTTCAATTGAAAAATTATGAAGAAACAATTGTTGATCATAGCTCGGCAATCAAGATCAGTTCGAAGAATCCCAAACATTATCTAAATAGAGGCATTGCGTATATGAATTTGGAACAATACAAAAATGCTGAAGAGGATTTTAATCAGGCTATTGAATTGGATGAAGAATTTGCCTTGGCATGGTTTAATCGGGCAAATGCCAGAAATATGCTCGAACAACCAGAAAACGCTTGCGCGGATATGCGACAATCTGCTAAACTTGGATACAAAGCTGCATTTGAATACATTCCCAGCTTGTGCGAAGATTTCAATATGGCAACCAAGAACTAAATGCTCTTAATGTTAGGTAAATTGTATTAACCAAACACAATGGATTGGGCAGTTTTATTTTTAGAGGAACCACTTGGACTTGAAAATGATGAGTGTATTGAGAATAGTATCAATGTGGCAAATACTTTCTCAGCATGCCATAAACAAGAGTCCCAAACAAGGCACTTAAGATAACAACTGCCACAATATAAACACCATTCCCTAACAGCACATAAAGTGGTCCAGGACACGCTCCCGTCATCGCCCAACCAAGTCCAAAACATGTCCCTCCAAAAATACTGGCCCAATAGGTCTTTGGTTTTTCAGCAAATGTTGGTGCTGTTCCATCTACTGTTTTAAATGAGCTTTTCTTCATCCAATATTGCATGATTGCTCCAACAACAACAGCTACGCCTATAATGCCATACATGTGAAAACTTTGGAAGTGAAACATTTCCTGAATTCGATACCAAGAGACAGCTTCAGATTTTGTCATCGTAATTCCGAATAAAATACCAATAAAGAGAAATACTATCTTTTTCATATCATTAATACTTTAGGAAGAATCAAATGCGCCATTAATAAGCCGCCGATAAAAAAACCAATAACTGCAACTAAAGAAGGCAACTGAAAATTTGATAAGCCTGTGATTGCATGTCCGGATGTACATCCACCAGCATAACGAGTACCAAACCCAATAAGAAAACCACCTATAACAAATAATACAAAGCCTTTAACCGAAAACAAGGTCTCCATATTGAATAAACTTCCTGGTACCAACTCATTCCCTATTTGATTAACTCCCATATTCGATAATGTAGAGACTGTTTGTTGACTCAGCTCAACTGGTTCTAGATTGGGAAATAATTGTCCAGCAATAACTCCTCCTATAATCGCTCCTAATGCAAAGAGCAGTAGCCAATCATGAGACTTCCAGTCATAGTCAAAATAATCTGCTAATCGCTTGGCTCCTCCAATAGAGCACATCGCTCGAAAAGAAGAAGAAACTCCAAACCGTTTACCAAAATAAATCAGCAGAAACATATTAAATACGAGCATCAGTCCAGAGATAGACCAATGCCAAGGTTGTGATAGAAAATGTATCATAAGTATAAATGAAGGTAAATATAGAGATATGTAAATAAGTTTACTCAGATTGGCAATTATCAGATGGACAACGCATGTTCACCCTATTAATCTCCTCTGACGAGTCTGACACGATCCCGATAGCTATCGGGAGAGTCGTCATGACCTCAGGTGAGACAGTTTTTTGGGCTAATAATGTAAATGCCTGCCCTCGAGGGAGGTCAGGAGAGTGAAAGCTATTATGCCCCATCATTCATTTTATTGTATCTCATCAAATTGCAATCGTTCATTTGGACCAAATTCCTTGACAAGTTCATTATAAATAAGTCGCTTTCTTTCTTCTCCGGTTTTAAAAGCCTTTCTTACTTGATTGCGATCTCTTCTGTATTGATAACTTTCGCTAGTCCCATTAATGACATAGTGGAGATTGAACATACCATTTCGTCTATCGGGCTTTGGTGGTAAATCAGGATTGTGTCTTTTAAATTTATTTGCAAGAATTTGTCCAGCATTTACCTTCAAATAATAGGCTTGTACATTTTCAATCGAATGGTAACCACTTACTAAAAAATTTGCGGCATTGCTTTGAATAAACATGGTTGGTACAAATAAATTCTTGCCTTTTATTTCAAGGTAGTTATTTAATTCCGTGAATTTAATATCCTTTAAATCATTAATGTTGACCATTGAGGAAAACTGCTTCATCATCTCCAAATTTTTGATCTGACCATTTTTTATTTTAGCTGAGATCAAGCCTTTAGTTTTTGTTGGCAATATATTCCATTCTTCATCATAGAAGAGATCAAAGCTAGCCAAGCTTGAAAATGTTCCTTTCAGTTGCTTATCCGTAATTACCGTTTGTCCAAAATTTTCAGTTTGTGCAAAACATTCTTTTAAATCAATATTGTCTCCATCTATAGTGAAATGATATTGGTATTCATCAGAATCATGCTTCAATCTTCCATTAGACTTAATATATCCGTCAAATACTTTAGCCTCTACTGTTGTTGCCAATACATCATTGATGCTTCTCAATTCTGCGTTGACTTTAGTCATGTCTATTTTATTAAAGAGAAGTTTATCAACAGCTATAGAGACATACAATCTATTTTCTTCTAAAAAATTAGATCCGCGGCTTTCTGAAGAATTGCTAAAATGTAATATATCTGTGGCATTTATTTTCTCACCATTGATCTGACACTTAAATACATTTTTGTTTTCTTCGATAACAAACAAGCCATTTAGTGTAAATTCCGAATCCTCCAATTCGACTTCTAAACCACTAAAATGAAGTTCTTCACCGATGCTCCTTATTTTTCCGTTATCTGCTTTTACTATTTTATCCAAATTCGATTGTAATCGAATATTCTTAAAATCGCCACTAAAATCTAGATATTCTAGGATAGATTTATCTGTAGCAATTGGATATTGGTTTATAGCAAACTCCTCAATCGCGATTGTGCCGTCCAATTTGGTCAATACTGAATCTCCAGTTATTGTGTGTAATGGTTTGATTGGTATATTTCCTTCAATGGAGACAGATTCAAGGATATTTTGTTTAATTGAATACTGTAAATCTGCATTTAATTTCTCTCCATCTATTTCCAATTCTAATTGCTGAAGTGCTAGCTCCTCTTGGTTTCCTGTCAACGTAGAATGTATATCTTCAAATTGTATTTGCGTCTCCCTTCCTCTGGTGATCGCACCATTTTTAATATATACTGTATAATCAATATCAGATACATCGTCAAAAGAAACAATTCCTGACACCTTTCCTTCCAATGCTATTTGTTTTTCTTCGTCAAGTGTTATCTCAGAGAGCCAGGTATTTAATCTATTGACTTTCCAATTTTGTATATCAAGTTTTATGTCCCGTTGTGAATTTGATGAATTAAACCAGCCTTCCATTGTCAAACCCTGGTCAAGTTGGCTGGGTGCAATCGTCACAATCTTAGATGATTTGTCAAATGATAAGTCAGCCTGAAACGAATCATTAATTTTAATCAGTTGATGGTCTCCATTGTTGATGACATAATCCAAAGACAATCTACCTTGTGCAAAAATATTTACCTCGGCATCACTACTTTTTAATTCCATGTCTGCATCGACAAGTGTGAGTTGCGTAATCTGATCTGCAGTTCCTCTGTCGATGACAACCTTGAAGTTTTCAACTATTAAATGATCTATATTGATTAATGGTGACGTATCAGAGGAGTTATTAGAATTGGTGATCAAATCTACAATGTTCCATTTTTGGTTTCTTTCTCTCAAGGTTACTGACCCATTTTTAATAACAAGACGGCTAATGACAGGATCCGAGAAGATAGATTTAAAGATGTTAATCCTGACTTGAAATTCTTCAAGTTCTAAAGCAGTATCATAGTCATTATCATAAAAAGTCGGATTACTTAAGTCTAATGATATCGATGGAAATGAGTTGATGTAATTGAAATTTGCATCTCCATACTTCAACTGACTATTGGTTATTTTGTCTAATTGCTGAAGTGCTGCAGATTCTATTCGTTGCTGAAACAATACAGAAAGTAGAATAGAAAAAAGGACAATCAGGCTGATAATAATTAACAGCCATTTCAGTAGTTGAATGATGGTCTTCATTAGATATATATATCAAACATATGATTCATTAGTATTATGATACGGGTTTTTTGATTTAGTCACCTTTTTTTGCTTAATCACTTTGAATGGTCTTTATGCCTAGTAAATGAATTTAGTTTTGGCGCTCACTTGCTGTAATTAATTCCAAATGCCAATTATATAAGCAATGAAAACGACGTCTATGCCTTTAAAGACATTTCATATGAAAATGACATTTATATATTTTTTACCTATTAGAATTCTACCAAATTAGAGCTTAGAACTCTAACTTGAAGAGTTTGAAGGACTTATATAATTAGAAGTAAGCATATGATCTTTCGTTGTTAAGAGAAACCTGAATCTGCTGTCTTTATAAACACTTTATACATTAAATAATTACATAATGTATAAAACATTCATTTTGAGTTATTAAATTCGCTGTTGACTAAAGTTTCAAAAGCCATGAACAAACTAATTATCAGTTTATTCCTAACACTACTATCTACAACATTGGTGTTAGCAAATTTATCTTCAGAAGAAGAATTTTCAGTTGGTATCATTTGCCCTGCAGACCAATGGGTCGGCTGTGATGCAGATATCCAGTATCTACATATTTATGGAGATGCTTTTTTTAAAGATTATTATGGCAATACCTTTAAGCTTCCTGAGCCTAAGGTCAACAGGTTTGTCAGCCAGTGCAACATTGGCTATATTGAAAGAACTTGGCAGCACAAATCAAACGGTAGATGGTATGAATGCACACAAACTATCTATGTCGGCGAGCAAGCAACAGAGCCTACTATTTACTGGCCTCGTGAAGGCTTAACTTTAGAAGGATGCCAACCAAACATATTACCAAAGAATTTACCACAGTATTACGATGAGCCTTTCTATTCAGGAGATCATTGTTCTAATTTGTTGAGTACATATAAGGATCAATTGTTTACCATTAGCGGTGGATGCAAAAAGATTATACGCAGATGGACTGTTATTGATTGGTGTCAGTATGTCCCAAATGCCTATCCGACGAAAGGGTTTTATGAACATTACCAAACGATCAAGGTAATCAACAATGAAGTACCATCAGCATATGAAAATCCAATGATTGAAGTAAATGCATCTTCATGTAGTGGAGCATATGTCGATGTGCCTGATTTGGTTGTTGGTGCAGCTGATTGTGATGGCGAGTATGACATAACCAATAATTCGTCTTATTCAGATTATAAAAAAGCAAATGCAAGTGGTCACTATCCAGTAGGTATGCACACGATATCTTATAGAGTAGAGTATGGCTGTGGGTCATTTGCCAATTTTACGCAGGTTATTAAAGTCAACAATAATTTATCTCCAGTGCCATTGTGTATAAGCGGTGTTTCAATCGCGTTAATGCCTATTGATGAAGACAGAGATGGTACACCAGAAAATGGTTCTGTTTTAATATGGGCCAAAGATTTTGATGTTAAAAGTTATCATCCTTGCGATTTGGATATAAGTTTTTCTTTTGATGCAGAACAAACATTGATGTCCACAGAGTTTACTTGTTCGAATGTAGGCTTTAATGAATTAGACATTTATGTCACTGATTCTAATGGCAATCAATCTTTCTGTACAATTGGGGTATTGGTTCAAAACAATGCTGCTAATATTCCGAACTGCGATGCCAATTCAACTCCAGAAAATGATGTTCCTGTTGAAAATGATGTTCCTGTTGAGGATTCACCTCAGGATACCATTTATGCTGATACGCCAATCGACACTTCAGTTGTAGATGTTCCAGTCGATACCATGGCTGTTGATGTTCCAGTAGACACCACAGCCGTTGATGTTCCAGTAGAAATGGATATGCCTATTGACAGTATGTATCCGATAGATACCAGTTTACTAGAAGACCCTATCGTCATGGACACCATGAATATTGATACGATGGTTATTGACTCGATGGATTATACTGTGATGGAGCCCGATACAATGATGCAGGAAGAACAAGACACTTCTAATTTTGGTATGATCTATGGCAATATGACAAGTGTTGATGGTGCAGCAATTACCTCAGGTTCGTTATTATTTGAAACACCAGAGGTTGCTGGTCAACAATCATATTCACAACAGGTAGATATCAATAGTAATGGCGAATATATACTTACCAATATACCGTTGGGACAAGATGTTAATGTTTCGCCGAGTTTAGATATTGAAGCATATAGAAATAACATTTCAACAGCTGATGGAATAATCCTCTTCGAGCACCTTACTGGTATTAACAAAATACAAGATCCTCATCGATTGATAGCAGCAGATATTGATCAAGATGGCGATATAGATTTTGATGATGTCGAATTTTTAGTGGATTACATAGCTGAAACGATAGCTGCTTTGCCAGCTGCCGAATGGGTTTTTGCTGATGCCAATTATGCTTTTGTCAACCCTACAGCTCCGTGGGCTGAAAATTATTTAGCTTCATCTGTTCGATTGTCAGAACCAATTTCTAATATGAACTTTATTGGCGTACAGATTGGTGATTTAGGCAATATTGATCTTGAAAGTAGAAGTGATTTACAAACACTGCAAAATGACATTGATCACCACCAAAATAAAGCGCTTAATGCTATAGCTATAACGCCTAATCCGTTTACAAACGAATTTACAATTTCTGTTCATTCTGAAACGAACCAAATTGCGTCAATGCAATTGTTTGATATGAGTGGAAAGTTAATCAGCGATAAGACAATTAATTTGCGAAAGGGAAATACTGATTCAACAATTGATTTTTCTGATAGTCCATATAGTGGAACAATGATTTATTTAATCACTACAGAAAATCAACAATACCAAGGAAAAATTATGCGGTTGAGGTAATACTGCATAATATAAAATGATAAAAAAGCTCGGGACAATTTTTGTTTCGGGCTTTTTTTATAAGAGAAACTCGAGAGCATAGAGCACTCAAATTATATAATTCATGAGTAAGTAGGTGCGACCTCTCTGAGGTCGGGAAAGGAGCTAATCTGTATTTTCTAACATACTTTGATCTCAATGAGGTCAATGGAACATAAGCGGCATATCTTACATAATTTTATCTCGATGAATTCTATGAAATTAATCGAGCATTTCTGAGGTCTTTTTATGCTAAAAAAAACTATAGAATAATCGTATTTTAGATACGTGCATAAGTGCAAATTCAAATGCTTTTATTTATTTCAAGCGAGAAAAATCCACTAGTGAAATATGCATTATACTATTCTCTCGGATATCTATTATTTACTACTTTAATAATTTTATTCTATGTATTACGAACGACTGTATTTAACATGCCAAGCTTTTCTATGGCAATTGGATAGTTTTATTAGTCATTTATTGCTTTGCATTTTACACAATTTCATCCCTAGTATTTCATTTTACATATCTAAAGCGTAATTAGTGTGGTCGTAATAGTATCATAAGTTAGTTTTATGCAAACAGATATGAGGGTTGCAATGCGGAATGCAATTTGACTGCAGAGCGGTCAAAGTATATTAGGAGCCTGCTCCGAAACATGCCTCCGACCACAGAGTGGTCGCAGTACATTCAAATTTCACTCCTCCCAATCAACTCGTATAGCCACTACTTCAGCTTCGGATGTTTTAACCTCACCTGACCAGGTCTCACAGGAAACAACTGTTTTTCTTCCTTTTACTTCTGTCACTTTTGCTTTTAATACAATGGGTAGGTCATTCGATGTTGGCTTTAGGTATTTAATGGTCAATGTGCCTGTCGCATATCTGTAGTAAGGCTTACTATCTATATCACGATTTTCTACCTTACAGGCATGTGCCATTGCTGTACACATACAATGACAATCAACCAACGTCGCTTGGATGCCTCCATTCAATACACCAGTCCAACCATGGTATTGCTCTTTAGAGTCCCAAATGCAGATGCTCTCTTCACCATCCCAGTAACTTTTAATTTGCAAGCCATTGTGATTGCCAGAACCACAGCCAAAGCAAACATTGCCTGGCATATAATCTTGAAAGTATTTTCTTTCTGTTGACATATGTTATTTTTCTTGTTTATTTATTTGGCAATGACTGAAGTAAAAAGCGCTTAACATTTTCGCCCATAATTGCTTTTATTTCTTCTTCACTAAAATCTTGTTTAATCATCTCATCGATCAACAAGCCTAGGCCAGTAATGTCAAATGGAGTCGTCACACTTCCATCAAAATCAGAACCTAAAGCAACATGTTGGATTCCAATCAGATCTACAGTATAACGCATTGCTTTCACAATATCCGCAATAGTATTGCCTCCTGTTGCTCCTGCAAAAAAAGCTATTCCAATAATTCCTTTCTTATCAGCAATTGCTTGCAAATGCTTGTCCGATAAATTCCTTGGTGAATCGTACGTGCCTTTTACCCCTGTATGGGAAGTAATGATAGGACCATTATATAATGCGAGCACATCATCAATAACTGCTTCAGATGAATGAGCAACATCCATAATCATAGACTTCTTTTCCATTTCCTTGATGACTTCTTTTCCAAAATCTGTCAGTCCACCATGGTGTATGCCATGGGCAGATCCACCCATTTCATTATCAAAAAAATGTGTAGGCCCGAGCATCCGTACTCCAGCATCAAACAATTTATTTAGGTTTTCAAGTTTTCCTTCCAAGCAATGTCCTCCTTCAATACCGAGAAATCCACCAATGACATTTTTATTTGTTTTTCGTTTGGACAGTAATTCTTGAAAATCAGCCTTTGATTTAACGACAACAAATTCATCATTAAATCTCCTGGCAGCTTTATGCAATTTTTTGCATTGGTGTAATGCTCTATTTAACAGGCTAAACCAAGTATTTATTGGTTGTCCTTGACCAATTGACAAGAGTGTAATGTTATCAAATGTATTTGCATCATTTTCTTGAAAGTTCTGACCTCTTGGTGATTTCGTAACGATTGTAAACGCTTGTAGAACGGTCTGTCCTTCTTGCATTCGTTTAAAATCAACATGGCCATAAGTAGATGCCTTTGTTAGGTCTCTATCCCACAACAAAGCATCACTATGCAAATCAGCAATGAAATCTATGCTTGTCATGAGTTGCTTTGCATGATCGCTAACTTGGTAAGGTTTGGCTATACTTGTCTTGTTTGCGCCCTTTTCAAAAACAGCCGGAACAATCAAGGTGAATAACCAATACAAAATCAATAATGCGAGTATAGTGTAGAGGATACCTTTCATATAAACAATATAAATGACAACGTAATGAAATGTAAGTTAAGGCTTACTAATGGAATGTAGTTATTCGTATCTCAAGGATTCGATTGGGTCTAATCTTGACGCTTTTAAGGCCGGATAAAGTCCAGACACAATTCCAACAAATATACACACCGTAAGCCCAAGTGCAATCCATGGCCAAGGAATAATGAATGGACTCTTGGTCAAAATTGACACAATATTGCCTACCAAAATGCCGAAAATGATTCCAATCACCCCACCAATTTGACAAATGACGATTGCTTCAGTCAAAAATTGAATTAAAATATTTTCTCGTGTCGCACCAAGTGCTTTACGAACTCCTATTTCTTTTGTTCGTTCTGTCACGGATACCAACATAATATTCATTAATCCAATTGCTGCTCCCAAAAGAGTCATCAATGCAATCGCAATCGTTCCCCACCGAAGTTGGCTTGTCATGTCCTTCAAAATCCCAAGTATTCCATCAGATTTACGTATTTCAAAATCATTCTTGTCTTTTGCCGTAAGACCTCTGATGTTGCGGAAAGTACCGATTGTATTTGAAATTGATTGATCTATTTTTGTGGCATCTATAACTGATGCAATGATATTGTAATTCGTTTTCGAGGTGCCATATTGCTGCTTAGCCAATTGCAAAGGGATATATACCTGGCGATCTGTTCCACCTCCCATTGAAGAACCTTTTTCTTCAAGGACTCCTATGATTTTTAATCTATCGGCATTGAGTGAAATTAATTTTCCTATTGCCTTATCTGGTTTGTCATCAAACAATTGCTTCACAAGATTTCTACCCAAGATTGCTTTTCGCGAACTTGATTCTGTTTCCGATTTAGTAAAATTTCTACCTTCTTCTAAAACAAAAGAGGACACTTTAAAATAATTGTTGTCTATTCCATTGACGCCAATAGTAGGGTTGGTTTCATCGTCCTTATATTTTACCGTTGCTGATCGAGTCCCTCTGAAAAAAACAGAGACGAATGAGCCACCAGTCTCAACCATTCGTTCTTTGTAGTCAGCAGCCTGATCAAATGAAATGGGTTCTGCAATTCTTGCTCTTCTCCCAGGACCATTTGATTTTAATTCTTCCCGATTTGGTATGATTTGATAAGAATTCGCCCCAATTCGCGTAAAGCTATCACTCATAGAAAACAGAATGGCATCAATTGCTGTCAAAATTCCGACGAGACAAGTAATTCCCACGGCAATAATCAACAAGGTTAGGAAGGACCTGAGGAAATTTGACCTCAAGGACAACAGCGCCATTTTTATATTCTCTAAAAAATTCAAACTATCTTTTTGTGCACTAATACTTGACGTAAACTGGTTTAGGGTTTTAAAATTAGCTTTGTCAGAATATAAATATACATAGAATCAAGTCAGTGTTCATATTCTTGAAACAAATCAACTGTCTTTCCAATCCTTTCTGATTACTTTTAAATGAATTAATCAATCTACACTATGATCTCTATCATCCGTAATGGACTTTATTTCGATGGAACTGGCACTAAGGGACAACACAAAGAAATTGTACTCAAAGATGGAATTGTGGATGGTGTGTACGATAAAGCTCCATCCATAGAAGGCGCAAAAGAAATCGATGCAACCGGCAAATGGGTAACACCTGGGTTCATTGATATACATACGCACTATGATGCAGAAATAGAAGTCATGCCTGGGTTGGAGGAGTCATTGCGTCATGGTACCACTACAGTAGTGATGGGCAATTGCTCCATCTCAGCTGCGCTAGGCAAAGACGAAGACATTGTAGATTTATTTTGTCGAGTTGAGAATATGCCTGCTCAGGTATTAACAGAATGGATTAAAGACAAAATCACCTGGCGAAATCTTGGAGAGTATTATGAGCATCTGGATTCATTGGCAATGGGCCCAAATGTGGCCAGCTTTATTGGACATTCCAATATTCGAATCGCATCAATGGGTGTTGATCGCAGCTTCAACGAAGCAAATGCCACTGAAGAGGAAAAAAAGAAAATGGACAATTATCTTACTGAAGCTATGGAAGCTGGTTATCTAGGCATGTCCATCGATATGCTGCCTTTTCATCGTTGGGGTGGAGTCTTTACAAGTAAACACAAGGGCTCTTCGGTCCCATCTCAACAAGCATCAGTCAAAGAATATCGGCGGCTTGCAAATATTTTAAGAGACTACAATCGAGTCTTGCAGGCAACGCCTAATGCTTTGGACAAACGATCAGGAGTTCATCTTTTGGGAATGAGTTCTGGCCTGTTTAGGAAACCATTAAAAACGACTATTGTAGCAGCAATGGATTTAAAGACCGATGAAAAGATTCACAAATTAGTTACTACATTGGCAGCAGTAGGCAAACGTTTCTTTAATGCCGATATGCTTTTCCAGGCACTGTCTATGCCTTTTTTAAATTATGGAGAAGGACCTATCACGCCACTATTTGAAGAATTCCCATCTATGGTAGAAGTGATAGGTGCCAACAGAGAAGAACGAGTCGCAGCTTTTGAAGATCCAGCATTTCGAAAATGGTTTAGGAAAGATTGGAATCACAAAGGAACATCTGTCTTTCCGCGTTTATTAAAAGAAATGACAATCACAAAATGTCCAGATCCTGAATTGGTAGGAAAAACATTTCAAGAATTAGCTGATAATCAAAAAGTAGATGGACTTGATTGTTTGATGGATCTTATCATCAAATTCGATACAGACTTAGTTTGGAAATGTACCGCGGCAAATCATCGAGATAAAATTCGTGTTCAGTTATTGGCAAGCGAATCGACTATTCCAGGATTCAACGACTCTGGTGCGCATAATGTCAACATGGCATTTCATGACGGATCACTTCAAGCCTTGCGACAGTCCCTGGACTATCCTGATATTTTTCCAATTGAGACAGCTATTCATCGGCTAACAAAAATGCCTGCTGATTGGCTCGGATTAGATGCAGGGTCAATTGAAAGAGGTCGACGTGCGGATGTCTGCGTGTTGGATCCAAGCAAATTAAACAGTGGGTTGACAGCAGAACCGATTGAAGATTATCATCCAAGTTTGAATGGTGCTTTCCGTTTTGTTAAACGATCTGATGGAGTTGTAAATCACGTTTTTGTCAATGGTGAAGAAGTCTTCAATGATAAGTCAGGATTTGCTTCTGGTGTTGGCAATACAAAATATGGTCAACTATTGAGGAGTTTGAATTAATCATACTTAGGAAATATGACATACAACGATTGGAAAGAAAAAGCCCAGTATTTTAATTACAACAATCATTCAATTGCGTATTGGAATGAGGGCGAGGGAACACCTTTATTGCTTATTCATGGATTTCCAACCTCTTCGTGGGACTGGCATAAAACATGGGACCAATTAATCAGCCGATATAATGTATACGCTGTTGATATGATTGGTTTTGGATATTCAGACAAACCCAAAAAGTATGGCTATTCTATAACTGATCAGGCAAGATTACATGAAGCCTTTTTAAAACAACTTGATATTCAGGAAGCACATTTACTTGTTCATGATTATGGTGTTTCTGTTGCACAAGAAATGCTCGCATCTATAAAAGACAGAAAAGGATCTGGTTTTCAAGCTTTGTCTTGTTGTTTTTTAAATGGCGGTTTATTCCCGCATTTGCACCATGCAAGGCCCATTCAAAAATTATTAAATAGTCCTGTAGGATTTATTTTAAATCCACTATTAAACAAGAAAAGTCTAACGAAAAATTTTGATAAAATCTATGGTGATAAAAAAGCCACAGAAAAAGAACTCGATGAATTTTACCAACAGATGTTATACAATGATGGGAAAGGAATTACGTATAAGCTCATGAGATACATCACTGATCGCAGAAATAATGCAGATCGATGGAAAGCCGCATTAACAGAGACCAACGTGCCTTTACATTTTATCAATGGTCCTCTTGACCCTGTTTCTGGGAGACACCTGGCAGAATATTGCAAGGAATTATTGCCTCATTGTCAGGTAGATATTTTGGAAGGTGTTGGTCATTATCCACATGATGAAGCACCGAAACGGGTCCTTGATGCATACTTTTCATTTATGGATTCAATTTGACATTTGATGATGGTAGAATAAAATCTCTTTTTATAAGTGCCTCCGGAGTAGTCCTTATTACACTCTGCTATTAAATCTTATCTACTGATTCAACTTTGCATAACTAATTCATATTTTAGTAAAATGAGGACATGTCTCTATTATATTCTTTTTGGCTTTATATTCTTGATTGCCTGTTCAGATGAAAATGAATTGGCAATTTGTAATAGTTCACCAATACTTGCAGACTGTTCAGCATCGTCGGAGGCTCAATATTGTTTATTCGGATATAAATGGGGCGAAGGTGCATCTTTTGATGAAGTAGGTGAAGAAGCACAAGGTCCAGGATTACCTGGAGGCGTCATCAGTTACAGTTTTCAAAATTCTGGGCAAACAGTTAGTTATCATTTGGAACAGGATATTGCGACCTTTGATTTTGATACGAAAGGACAATGTGCCAGAGATGAGATTCGAAACGCCCTAGAAGAATTTCTGACTTATGGAGATTTCTCTTTTGAAGAAATGGCGGATGACTCCCCTTCTGACATTCGTTTTTATGTGGTCGATCAAGAGTCCGTAAATATCGGCAGCACAAATTTTCAAGACCCCATATGTTCATCAATTGCAGGACAGGTCGTCTTCACGAAAACGGAAGTGCTTAACTGCGATAACTTTTATATTTTATCTCTTCACGAAATTGGACATGTGATGGGACTTGGTCATGTCGGCAGTTCAAATATCATGTCTACCGGGTTAGAAAAATTTGGCTACCTCGGATTATTCGAAGGTGATATTGCTGGAATAGTTTCGCTTTACGGAGAAAAATAATTTCTTGCTTCTACTTTATTCAAAAATCTCACAATTATGCACTTTTTGCCCATGCTTCTAATAAATTAAACACACTATTTCTCCTTATCTAATCTTACTTCTTCTTCCTGTATTCGAGTTTGAATTTTGGTTTGAATCTCTACCAATTGCTGTTTCTTAAGTTCCAGTTTTTCCTTGGAAATCGTATCCTGTGCTTTGGCTTTTTGTTTGTCAATATCTGCTATTTTCTCAGCAATGCCTTCTAGGTTCTCTTTTCTTTTCTCTATTGATTCTGCTTCTTCTGCTTTATCAAACATAATGTTTTCTGGATTACCCACAGCTTTGGTTTCTTTTTCTAACTGTGCTACTTCTTTTGCTTTAGGTTTTTTAGGAATGAACTCAACGTCATTGACTTGTCGTTGTCCAACAAATGTTGGCGACATAATTTCGATACCAGCATTGTGCAGCACATCTAGCATTTGAGCATTTAATTTTGATCTGCCAGTTAAGATGGTTTTGACATCTTTTAGTAATCCATGCACCTTATAGACAACAGAAAAATCACCTAGGCTTGTAATGTAAACAAACGCATCTGTCAAGCCTGCATCTTTCGCTGCTTGGAGCAACAGTTTTTCTACTTTGACACGGGATGCATCATAACCAAGAGACACCTCACCTGAAATAAATGTTCCTGACTCTCTAGTAACTTTCACAGGGTTAGTAGCTAAGAACAAATTGGGTAAGGTTGTTAGGTCTCTGTTTTCTGTTTGAATTTCTGTATGAAACAAACCTCTTTCTGAAATTCTTCCGAAGTGATCACCAACTTTAATGAAATCACCGGGTTTAAAACTATTAATGGATCGAAGCATTATTCCAGCGAGTCCATTGCCAATAAATGTTGCAGAACTCAACGCAAAGACTGCAGAAATAACAATACCAAATAAACTGGTTATTTGTCCTTTGATGTCACTCGGCATCGGTATAGCCAAAATAACTGCGATGATCCCGATAAGAGCAAGGCAAAATAAAATGATTGTGCGAATAACAGTACTATCTGATTTTCCTTTTGCTTGACTATCTAAGACAAACTTTACAAGAAAATAGGCCAGCACAAAGATGACTGTCGTAACAAAAAAAGAAGCCCAGTTAGTTAGAAAATTTTCGATCATTTTGTTGATGTTTAAAAAATCCCTGTTTTTAGTGATTGTGAAGGGTTACAATTGTGTTTAATTTTACATTAATAGTAAAATAGTTTATTTCATGCATCTTAAAGTCTTGCCTTTTGGGCAGGACTTTATTCATTGATCCATTGTTTGAATTCATCCAATATATTACGATCTGGTTTATCAGACAAATAAACCAATTCTCCTTTTTTATTAATTATCTCATAAGAAGGGATGCTATACAACTCATACAGCTCTTGCAGATTATCCAGTTCTTTTCCTCTGACATGAGTGCCAATTATTTGATGTTTTTGCATTGCATTAATCCATTGAGATTCCGTTTTATCAATATTGACATTCAATAAGACTACACCGATCTTTTCCAACTCTGTTCTCATCTCTTCATATTTCTCAAAGTTTACAATACACGGTTTACACCAGCTCGCCCAAAAACTGACATACAACACTTCGCCTTGAAAATCTGTTAAATTCAATAATTCAACCTCAGCAGAATAAAACGAGAATTCCGGTGCTTTTTGAGCAAATAGTGCGCTTGATATCAATAGAATGAAAATTCCTAAAAGACCTCTTCGATACATACCTTCAATAACGGAATCTTACCACAAACAATTCAATAAGTTACCGACAATTTTATGCAGAACCTTTAGGCACTCAATTTGAATATTCGAGCAGTTTGTTTTTTGGCTATAAAATCAGGTGTCCATCTCATCAACTTGTTTCTGATTCTTCGTTGCCAGTCCGATTCAAGTTGTGCAATCGATCCAATTTTCCAACTATTGTTAACAATAAAATTGACCTTTTTTTGTCTGCGTTTTTGAAAGTCTGCAAATACATTATCTGGATCTGAATGTTGAAAACAATCCGACAATGTAAATGCATCTTCTATGCTTTGTCCTGCTCCCTGTCCCATATTGGGAGTCATTGCATGGCAGGCATCTCCGATCAAACAAATATCATTTTTGTACCATTGTTTCATGGTCTCTAATTGTGTTATTTCTCCTACGTGAATTTTTTCTTCCTCTGTAACATGTAGTAATTCATTAACCAGAGGATGAAAATATTCGAAAGACTTCTTCCATGGTTTATCTTTCCATTCATTACTTGATTGTACATAATTAGTTAAAGCAAACCAGTAGACCTGTTGTTCATTTATTTGTCCAAAGCCAAATCTAGCGCCTTTGCCCCAGGCCTCATTAAACTGATGTATATATAGTGCTGGTAATTGAAACTCACAGATACCTCTCCAACAGAGTTGTTTCGCCTCCTTTATTTGTTGATCAGCAAATACAGCTTGTCTGACTTTAGAATGGATACCATCGGCTCCTATTAATTGGTCATATGATTCAACAGTACCGTCAGTAAATTGTAGCTCTTTGTTGACAATATGACTGAGTTGTTTTGATAAATGGATAGCATTGGTGTCTACTATGGTTAATAATACTTCGTGTAAATCAGTACGATGAATAGCAATATTAGAAATACCATATTTTTGTTCAAAATCATTTAGAGAAATACCAGATAACACGTTCAACTGTTCGTCAACTACATTTAAAGCAGATATTGTATTTCCCCTTTTAACCAGTTGTTTATCTATACCCAATTGTTGGAAAACCTGCATTGCATTATTGCCAAGGATAATGCCCGCACCAACTGTTTTAAATTCGTTTGCTTGTTCAAATAATTTGTACGTGCGCTTTTGTTGCTCTAAAAAAGCTGCAAGCGTTAAGCCTGCAATTCCTCCTCCGATAATTTTAATTTCGCTATTGGCGGATACACTCATTTTATCTTTTCAATTAAACATTGGCTAACAATATTACAAAGAAATGTTCCTCTTTCAGGCGCTCAATTCAAATATTCGCGCTGTTTGCCTTTTAGCTATAAATTCAGGGGACCAGCTTAATAATTTGTTTCTAATTTTCCGTTTCCAAGCAGCATCAAGTTGTGCAAGCTTTCCTAAATTCCAACTGGTTTTGACAACAAAATCAACCTTTTGTTGTCTGCGTTTTTGAAAATCCGCGAATACATTATGTTGATCAGAATTCTTCAAACAGTCAGCTAATGTATAGGCATCTTCAATTCCTTGTCCTGCACCTTGCCCTATATTTGGTGTCATTGCGTGGCAAGCATCTCCTATCAAACAAGTATTCCCTTTATACCACGTTTTCATTGGTTCTAATTGTGAGATTTCTCTTATATAAATATTACTATCTTCTGTTGCATCAAATAACTCATGTACTAAAGGATGAAAGCTCTGGAATGAATTCTTCCAAGGTTTCCCATTCCATTCATCTGGAGATTGTATATAATTCGCTAAAGCAAACCAGTAAACCTGATTATCATTTATTTGCCCAAATCCAAAACGTACTCCATCGCCCCAAGCTGTATTAAATTTATGTCTGAAATGATCTGGTACGGTAAAGTCACACACTGCTCTCCAACACATCAGTTTCGCATGTCTAATTTGCTGCTTCCCAAACAAGGTTTCTCTAACCCTTGAATTAAATCCATCTGCGCCAATTAATTGATCATATTTTTCTACTGTTCCATCAGAAAAGTTTAGTTGCTTTTTGTCTACACTTATTAATTGCTTAGAGAAATGCAATGCGTCATTATTAATGGCGTCAAACAATATTTCGTGCAGATCAGCGCGGTGAATGGCAGTATTGGAAATTCCATATTTCTTTTCAAAATCTGTAAGACTAATAGATGAAATTTGTTTGAACTGATCATCAAGTAAATTCATTGTTGATATTCGATTGCCCTTTTTCAGTATTTGATTTTCGATACCCAATTTCTGAAATACCTGCATTGCATTATTCGCTAAAAGAAGTCCTGCCCCAATGGGTTCAAATTTTGGTGCTTGCTCAAAAATAGCATACGGATGATTTTGTTGTTCTAAAAAAGCAGCAAAGGCCAAACCTGCAATTCCTGCACCGATTATTTTAATTTCACTTTTGGCGGATTCCCTCATTTATTCTTTTCAATTAACTCTTTTAAGGAAGCAATATCTAGGTTGCTCGTATGCTTATCTACTAATTCATTTTTAGCATTATAAAAATATGTTGTAGGTCTAGCATGTATTCATATTCAGTTAAGTTTTTACTGCTGCGTAAATAGATAAACTATACGATTTGTTTTTGCGCAAACTCTTCTATTTCACCGAAATGCTTTGTAATTCATTCTTTTACTTTATGGAAACACTTCCAAACGTCAAAAAGACAATTAAAATTAATAAAAGCAAAGAAAGAAATCCCGCTATTACGCCTAAAATATATGTAATGGAATATATTCTGTTCTCCTAAAAAAGCTAACGCGTTAAAATCAATTTTCATCGTGTTTAATGTTGCTGCTATTATATATTTTACCTCTTTATCTCACTCTGCATTTTCCGGTTCATGTAATTGACGCGCTAAAGTCTAAAAACCTAATTAGCACTAAAATCAACTATTTGCAAGCTGCTTCAATCGCATAATCGTTTCTTTGACATCCTCCTCTCTTGTATACACAGACATCCCCATTCTGGTAACACCTCCTTTTTCTTCATTGCCAAGCACTTGAGAAGCTCTTTTGGCATAGAAATGTCCATCCCAAGCAAATATATTTTGCATAGAAAGTTGTTCGCATAATTCTCTTGACTGATGTGTCTTTGATAAAAAAGATACTGTTGGTGCTCGTTTACCAATGTAGTCGGGACCTACAATTTTATACTTTGTTGCATACCACAAGTAATCGTACAATTCTGAAGCTAATTTTCTTTCATGATCTTCAATGAGACTATATGCAGATATCAACTGCTCTCTTAAATTTGAACCAGAACCTATCGATGCAATGAATTCAATACAGGCTTTTACCCCTGCTATGGCAGCATGATTTAAGGTTCCTGTTTCTATATTGTATGGTGCTCTTTGGTCTGCGGTATTCAACAGGTCTGTATCCAAACTATCCATCAAACCAGGTTTGGCATAAAGAATGCCAACATGAGGTCCATAAAATTTATAAGCAGAGCAAAGTAGAAAGTCACATCCAAATGCCTGTACATCAATACTGAAATGTGGCGCATAATGTACAGCATCTAACAACAACATGGCACCATGTTTATATGTCAACTTCCTAACCCTTTCGACATCATTGACTGTGCCAGTATAATTAGAGGCAATTCCCATGCAGACTAATTTAGTCTTAGCATTAATCTTCGCTTCCAGATCATAATAATTAAGCACGCCGTTTTTTGTAATTTCTATTTCTTTGATGACGATTCCTTGATCTTGTAAGCGTAACCATGGACCACGATTAGATTCATGGTCCAATTGTGTAATGATTATTTCATCACCCTCTTGAAGTAACCTACCAATCGCTTTACTCAATGAAAAATTGAGGCTTGTCATATTTTGTCCAAAAGAAATACATGCATGACTTTCTGCATTTAAAAAAACTGCACAAGTTTCCCTTGTTTCTTGCATCATGATGTCGGTTTGCTGTGTCGTTGCAAACGCACCATGTGTATTGGCATTAGAATGTTTATAATAATCTGAAATGGCATTGATAACAGAATCAGGTACTTGTACACCTGCTGGTCCATCAAGAAAAATACCTCGTTTGCCATTATACATATTCCTTAATGATGGAAATTGATCTATAATATCTCTATTCATTCGATAACTACATTTGATGTTAATCTGCCAATGCTTGTAATTGTGTTTTTAAATCTTCTAGTCGTTTGTAAGCGTCTTTACCCGGTCGCTGATCCGCTTGTTTCAACATGGAAAACAAATAGGAAATTTGACTAATTAATGCTGGCTTTTGGTATCTACCTTCTGTCGTTTTTAGCCGGTTGATCATTTGTGTTAATTCTGCCAACTTCGTATCAGCAGTTTTTTCGTTTAACGATTTTTTCTCTGATTCAATTCGTTCTAATTTCCTTTTTGCATTATTTAATAAGGAAACACACTCCAGTGCAACTCGTTCCTGTTCCTTCATGTCCTCTATAGTTATGCCTTCTGCAATTACTCTTGGATCTGGTTTGACTTTAAATGCCTGTTCTTGAGTATCACCATCTACTGTTAGTCTTACCATATATTCTCCAGGTGAAACAAGAGGGCCACTTTTGTAAGCTTTAGATGCTTTCTTGTCCCATGGACCTGCGTGTCTCATATCCCATTTGAATCGATGAACACCTTTACTTGTTTTCAAGTTTGGTGTTGTCCCTTCTTGAATAAATCCTGTAGCCATATCCCTTTCGTCTGATTCTTCTGATACTGGTGCTTCAGAAAAATAGCTCCTCACAATTGTATTGGATCCATTTAAAATATCCAGTCTTAATTGGCTAGTAACTGTATCTGCTAAATAGTAGTCTATATCAATACCTGCTGAAGGATAGTAAGGTATAGCAGACTTTTTAGTGCCTCTTAGCCTGACTCGATGATCATTTTTCGGTTGCATTAATTGATGCTTGTTGTCTAACTCCGCGTCAGCATAAATTGGTGCAAGATTATCTAAAATCCAGAATCCTCGACCCATTGTAGATAAAACAAGATCATAATTTTTCACTTTTATATCGGTGATTGGAGTTACAGGTAGGTTTAATTGAAAACTATTCCATGATGCACCATCATCCATCGAAATAAACATGCCGTATTCTGTTCCTGCATATAAGACACCTTCTTTATTCGGATCTTCCCTGACAACTCTTACTGGATGATCTGATGGAATACCGTTTGTAATCAGATCCCAAGTCATACCATAATTTGTGGTCTTAAAAATATATGGTTTCCAATCATCTAGCTGGTAGCGGAGAGTTGTTATGAAGGCCTTGCCAGCCTGATGTGGTGAAGGTTCGACGCTATCGACTCTACCTCCCATTCCAAAACCAGATGGTGTAACATCTTTCCAAGTACTCCCAGCATTTGTCGTCACGTGAATAGGTCCATCATTGGCACCAACCCAAATGACTCCTTGTTGTACCGATGATTCTCGGATGGAGTAAATCGTACTATAAAATTCTTCGCCCGTAATGTCACGCGTAATTGGAGAGCCAGAAATTTGTTGGGTCGGCTCTGTAAATGCAGTTAAATCTGGAGAAATGGTTTCCCATGTTTCGCCTTCATCTGTTGACTTATGTACAAATTGCGAACAATGGTAAATGACAGAAGGATCGTGTGGACTTATGTGTATAGGCGAAACTCGCTGAAATCGATAGACAAGTTCTTTTGGATTATGACCGTACATATTTGATGCACCAACATAGTATCGTTTTTCTTGGCCTGTCCGTTTGTTGAATACGCCAAATCTACCTTTACAATTGGAATATACGATATCAGGATTTCCAGGTTTTGGTACAGCAGGACCAGTTTCACAGCCTCCAGTATTGGTGACAAAAGCCAAACCACCTCCCTGCAGACCATGGGGAGGACTGCTCGGCACTGCTATCGTCGTATAATTATCTTGTTGCCCTGCATATAACCAATACGGAAATTGGTCATCAACTTCGACCTGATACAATTCTGCAGTGGATTGATTCAGTTGAGAAGACCAGGTTTTTCCACCATTGAAGGTAACATTAGCACCTCCGTCATTTCCTTGGATATATAGATCGCTATTGTTTGGATTGATCCACATATCGTGGTTGTCACCATGAGGGGTATTTATTCGCTTCCATGTTTTACCAGCATTTTCAGATTTAAAATATCTGGTTGAGTTTACATATACGACATCTGAATCATTGGGATCAGCGTCAACATTGCAATAATAAAAAGGACGGTCCAATAATTCCTTTTTAGTAGATACCAGATTGAAACTATCTCCTTTCATTTCAGATAGATAGAGTCCTCCCACACCTTTGGGCGCTTCGATCAATGCATACAACCGATCCGGTTTGTCTGCGCTTACGGCTAAATCGATCTTTCCAATGAGCCCAGTCGGCAAACCTGTTTTTAATTGGTCCCAAGACTCTCCACCATTCATGGATTTATAAATGCCTCCTTCCAATCCACCAGATATGATCGTCCATGGTTTGCGCTCGGCTCGCCATGCACCCGCATATATAATGTCAGGATTTGTCGGATGAAATTCCAGGTCTGAAAACCCGATGGTATCATTGAGATACAAGACTTTATTCCAATTTTGGCCTCCGTCAATGGTTTTGTAGATTCCTCGATCTTCACTTGAACCAAAAGCATTTCCAATTGCAGCAACGAGCACCACATCTGGATTCTCTGGGTGAATTTCTACAGCACCTATATGGCCGGTTTTTTCCAATCCAATCGCTGTCCAACTTTCTCCAGAATCAGTTGATTTATACATTCCTTTACCTCCAATAACATTGCTTCTCAATCCATCCGAACCAGTGCCAACGTAGATCAGATCCGGATTTGTTTGATCTACTCGAATTGCACCGATTGAGGGTGTTTTGAAATAGCCATCAGAGACATTTTTCCAAGATGTGCCATAATCTTCCGTTTTCCAGACTCCTCCTCCAGTAGCGCCCATATAATATGTATTGGGTAACGAAGCAACACCGGCGACAGCTGTTACTCTGCCTCCTCGTGTAGGCCCCACATTTCGATAGGACAACACATCTGTGACACTTACCTGAGCAACCAGGTCTGATTGCATCGACAAAGCCAAGAAGACTACTAAAACAGTACTCGAGAATTTCATAAGACCAAATTATATATTGAAGATATTCATAAATTGTTAAAATCATTGATTCAAACAAAAGCGGCACAATATTTCCATTAACATTTAGTTTATAAAGCACACGATGTATTTTATGAATTTAAATAGTTTACATGAAGCAAACTTACACGCAAAATCACATCGTGCGATATCTTTACAAGGATGCTTCACTTACTGAGCAGCTCGAATTAGAGCATGCACTTCACGAGGATAAGTCTTTGTGGAAAGAGTATAAAAGCCTGTTGAAAGCCTTTAAGCTTTTACCTAAAGTAAGCTTTATGCCACCTAAGAATGTCATTAATGACTTGATGGTGTATAGCAGCATTACTGCTTTAGAAGCAAATCTTCAGTAACCTCGCACGTTGTTGATGAAAAGAAACCCTAATTGGATGCAAATTCAGTTAGGGTTTTTTGATTAAAAAAAATACTCGTTTCGCTCATGTTAACATGAGATTTATCTATATATTAGATTTCAATGAAAAATTGACTCAAGAACTACTCAATCATTTGAGAAAAGGTCTGTTATCCCAACAGACCTTTATTTATTTAGGTAGGTCGCTCTCGGACATCAAATGATTCACCCTCTTGCATCTCCCTCAAGGGAGACATTGCTTCGGGCTAATACTGTAAATGCCTCCCTTGAGGGCAGGTTAGGTGGGTGACTTGCGAACATCTCTCGTTTTTTATTCCAAATCCAATTCATCATGCTGATGCAACGCTTTATATCTCCCTTTCCCAAACTTGGTTCCATTGAATTCTAGATTCACTAAAGTTGCTTTTTTATCTTCTGGAAGTTGGTTATAATCTCTGCATTTATTGGAACAACAATCCGCATATCTACTTGCACAAGCATCGCATTGGATGAATAAGATATGACAGGCGTTATTTGCGCAATTCGCGTGGCTATCACAGGGATTGCCACATTGGTGACAAACAGAAATAACATCTTCACTGATTCGCTCACCAAGACGATCATCAAATACGAAGTTTTTGCCCTTAAATCTATTTTCTAGATCATCATTTTTGACCTGTCTCGCATATTCTATGATGCCACCATCCAATTGATGTACGTGATTAAATCCTTTGTGTTTAAAATAAGCACTTGCTTTCTCGCATCTGATTCCTCCTGTGCAATACATCACAATATTCGCCTCTTCTTTTCCTTCTAATAGTTCTTCGACGATCGGCAAAGATTCACGAAAGGTTTCGACATCAGGACAGATGGCATTTTCAAAATGTCCGACCTCAGATTCATAATGATTGCGCATGTCAATAAGTACAGTCTGCTGGTCTTTAATCAGCTCATTGAATTCATCTGCATTAATGTGTTTACCACGATCGGTGACATCAAAACTTGAATCATCCAGTCCATCAGCTACTATTTTGTCCTTGATTTTAATGATCAGTTTATAGAATGATTTGCCGTCATCTTCTATGGCAATGTTCAACCTGATGTTTTCAAGAAAAAGAATAGTGTACAACGAAGATTTAAATTCCTCGAAAGAGTTATCAGGGACAGAAATCTGACCATTAATTCCTTCTGAAGCGATGTAGATACGGCCCAATACCTGATGCGCTGATAAGAGGTTATACAAATGATCTCGGAAGAAGGCTACATTTTTAATATGAGCATATTTATAGAAGGAGAGTGTTGTCCGCTGGTTATCCTCATTGACAAGCTTTTCTTTGAGTAGACGCTTATCTATGCGGTTGTATAAATGCTTCATAAAATTTGAATCAATTGCAATTTGATCAAAAAAACAAAGATACAGTCTGGCTTATAAAACAGCAACTAGCGATATGTTATTGATAATCAATTGATTAATTAAAATAGTCTTTCCTTTTTTTTTCGAAAAGAATATCTAAATTAGCGCGGATTGATACCAATTTTGGTGTAAAAACTCAATGAATCATTGAACTTTTAGGTTAAAAATTGCCTTAATCACCTTAAATAACACAGTTTACTGCGATGCCAAGGAAGAAGACAAGGTATACGGAAAAAGAATTGAAGGTATTCGACAAGTTGTTGGATGCAAAATTAGATCAAGCTGAACAGCAGCTGAAATTCTATTTACAGCAAATTTCAGAAATTGCTGATAACCCAGATTCAAAATTGAAAGGTCTTGATGATGGTTCATCTACTGTTCAGACAGAACGGCTTTATACGATGGCTGCACGTCAACGCAAACACATTCAGCATCTACATAATGCAAAGCTTCGGATTAAAAATAAAGCTTTTGGTATCTGTAGAGTAACTGGAAATCTAATCTCTAAGGAGCGCTTAAAAGCTGTTCCACATGCCACACTAAGTATAGAAGCAAAACAAAAGCAATAAGTTTTGTCACACTAGAAGCAATTTTTCATTTTACAAGTATAGTTGAGTAAAATGACTATTTACTCCAATTGAAAATATAGTTTATGAAGCAGACGTTGGATAACTATTCCTATTTTGCGCCGAAGTAGTAAAACATTTTGAAAAAATCGACCATTGTTATATTAATCATTCTTCTTGTTTTGGTTTTGGACCAATGGCTTAAGTTTTACATCAAAACCAACTTTCAATATGGTCAAGGGTTTGATATTTTAGGATTGTCTTGGGCAAAAATTCATTTTGTAGAAAATGAAGGAATGGCATTCGGTATAACCTTTGGCGGCAAAGCAGGTAAACTTTTCCTCAGTTTATTTCGGATTTTCATGGTAGCTGTTCTTGCTTATATGATTAAAAAGCTAATCGAAACTGGCGAATCATTTGGTCTATTGATAAGCTTTGCATTAATTATTGCTGGTGCTATTGGTAATATTATAGACAGTGCATTCTATGGTGTGTTTTTCTCCGAATCAAGTTATCACGGTAGTCCAGCAACATTCTTGCCCGAAGAAGGAGGTTACGCTCCATTTTTATTTGGTCAGGTAGTGGATATGTTTTATTTCCCTTTGGTTGATACAGTCTTGCCTGATTGGTTTCCCATGTGGGGAGGAGAGCGCTTTCGATTTTTTAAACCCGTCTTTAATGTTGCAGATGCAGCAATCTCGACAGGTGTCGTTAGTATTTTGCTTTTTCATCGCAACTTTTTTAAAGATGGTGAAAAAGAAGAAAAGTCCGAAGAAAACCTTATTATTGAAGAACAACAGGCAGATTAACAACTGCTATAGAAGACTAAACTTTACAAGTCTATTTATTATGGTTTCAGATTCGTGCAGATACAATACACTATAAATATGTCTATTTGCCATATATATAGTATTTTCGCATACGTTTGGGCCAAAAGATAAAAAGGCGAATTACTCATCATTAAACTAAAAACATGTCAAAAGAAAAAGAATCAAAACTCAAAGCACTTAATCTAGTCGTAGATAAGCTTGAGAAGACATATGGGAAAGGGACAATCATGAAACTTGGTGATAAGCAAGTTGTCGAAATTGGTACCATTCCAACAGGATCACTTAGTCTGGATATCGCTTTAGGTATCAATGGCCTCCCAAAAGGAAGAGTGGTAGAAATATATGGACCTGAATCATCAGGAAAAACAACACTAGCTATACATGCAATTGCAGAATGTCAAAGACAAGGAGGTATTGCTGCATTTATTGATGCAGAACATGCCTTCGATCGTTTTTATGCAGAACACTTGGGTGTTGACACAGAAAATTTATTGATCTCTCAGCCAGACAATGGCGAACAAGCTTTGGAAATTGCTGAAAATTTAATCCGTTCTGGAGCTATCGATATACTAGTAATTGACTCTGTAGCTGCATTAACACCAAAAAGTGAAATTGAAGGCGAAATGGGTGATTCGAAAATGGGCCTTCATGCTCGTTTGATGTCCCAAGCTTTACGTAAACTGACTGCAACAATCGGACGTACTGGTGCTTGTTGTGTATTCATCAATCAGTTGAGAGAAAAGATCGGTGTCATGTTTGGGAATCCTGAAACAACGACTGGCGGTAATGCCTTAAAGTTTTATGCATCAATCAGACTTGACATCAGAAAGGCTGGCTCGGCAATCAAGGATAAAGAAGGAAACATGATCGGAAGTCCTGTCAAGGTAAAAGTTGTCAAAAACAAACTTGCTCCTCCATTCAGAATTGCATATTTCGATATCATGTATGGTGAAGGTATTTCGAAAGCAGGTGAGATAATTGACCTGGGCGTTGATCTTGAAGTAATCAAAAAGAGCGGTTCATGGTATAGCTACAATGACACTAAAATTGCACAAGGAAGAGATTCTGCAAAACAATTTTTGCTCGATAACCCTGAAGTAGCAAGCGAAATTGAAGCAATCGTAAAAGCTAAATATGGCATCGGCGATGTTGACGGCCTTGTAGAAGAAAATGTGGATGCAGAGGTTATGGAAATTGAGGAGGTAGATGATCCGGCTGCTGTGTAAATCGCAAAGAGGTGAAACACCCAATGCCAATTAGTTAAGGATAATACCCCTTCTAAGGCCTTTTAGTAGCACAGGCAAATGTATTCTGAGTATTTTTGTGATTTAGGGTATTGGTCCCCATTGGAATCTAGGGGGATTTAGGGCAGGGCTGTTCACTTCTAATTAAACGGCTCCAGAGGAGTCG
>CAYNMW010000009.1:0-43771 GCA_964398295.1 uncultured Saprospiraceae bacterium
CATTGATGATTACCTCTCTAGGAGCCAGAGAAGAATTAAATGTAGCCGCACATGACTGGGGCGGCATTGTGTTACACGATGTGATCAATGATCGCTATGCTCACAAAGCAATAGAGAAAGGTGCAGATGGATTGATTCCTGTTGCTGCAGGGGCAGGTGGCCATGCTGGAACCACTTCACCATTTGCTTTGATTCAAGAGATTCGGACATGGTTCGACGGACCTGTTGCTTTATCAGGTTCAATTGCTTCAGGTGCAGCTATTCTGAGTGCGCAAGCTATGGGAGCTGATCTTGCCTATATCGGTAGTGCATTTATCGCTGCGAAAGAAGCAAGAGCAAGTGATGATTACAAGCAAGGAATTGTAGATGGCAAAGCATCTGACATCATTTACTCCAATCTATTTACAGGTGTCCATGGCAACTATCTGAAAAAGTCAATCGAGAATGCAGGACTTGATCCTAACAATCTACCAGAGAGTGATCCAAGTAAAATGAATTTTGGTTCTGGCGGTAATACGGAAGCAAAGGCATGGAAAGATATCTGGGGTTGTGGTCAAGGGATCGGGAATATTGAAGAAGTTCTATCAGTGGGAGAACTAGTCGGGAAATTCAAACGGGAGTATGATACTGCTGCTGAACGGATGGCTAGCCTTGCTAGCTAGGTAAGAGATTTAACAGGTTTTTGAAAACCTGTCAAATGAATTCACAAACACTAAAAAATAAAATAACGATGATCGGAATCGTAGCCACAATCAAAATCCAAGAAGGAAAAGGATCAGAATTTGAATCAATCGCTAATCAATTGGTAGAAAAAGTAAACGCCAATGAAGAAGGAGTCGAGTATTATAATTTGTATAAGCAAGATGATACGACTTATGTTTTCTTAGAGAGATATAAAGATCAAGCTGCTTTCGACTTTCATCAAAAAACGGATTACTACAGAGCGGCAGGAGCACAATTGGGAGCTGTGTTGGCTGGTGCGCCTGATATTAAGGTTTTACAGTCTGTCTGACAAGATCAAGTTCTAGTTTTCTGACTGAAGCACTGTATCATAGTGATGCCTCACTCAAAAGATGTCAGTACAAGTATACGAACTTGTCTGTTAGCCAATTAGGGTTGTAAACACAAACCTTAATCAGAGACATCATTTTGACTTCCAAATTTTTAATATATTATTAAAGAAACATGAGAAGTTCTTTAGTTTCTTCCCTTTTCTCATTTGCTTCTATGATACTTGGTGGACTGACTCTTGCTTCACAATCATATATCCCACAACGCTCACAAGTTGTGTG
This sequence comes from uncultured Saprospiraceae bacterium, assembly GCA_964398295.1. GTDB lineage: Bacteria > Bacteroidota > Bacteroidia > Chitinophagales > Saprospiraceae > CALFUK01. The sequence goes on from CAYNMW010000009.1 coordinate 1,293, forward strand.
AACTTCCCTCACCTTAAGTTCAGGATCATTGAGAAAATAAAAAACACTTTTAAGTTTGTCATTCACCAACATACCGAGCGTGATGCTAACCCCACGATCATCATCGCTAAATGCTGGTTTTGCAGCGGTGATACATAAATATTCTTTATCCGTATTCCAGTACTTGGAAATTTGAGCATCAATAAATAAATGATCTGATTTTTTTTCTTTGCCAGCCTTAAGTCTCATTTGTTTTATCGCGGTAATGGACACCCAACGATGGCAAAAATTTTCGTTAAGCTCAATATTGTACGGATTATGTAATCCTGATAAATGTAGATCCTTGGTCATTTTAAAACTCCTCAATTTCTTATCGCCAGTCATACGCATAAAAAATAGATCTTTGATTCCAAAATGATGAGGAAGGATATTAGTTAAACGCTGCAAGAATGTTTCAGCAGTTACGTTATACTTTTTAATGACTTTAGTAAACAGGGTATGTGTCCACTGCTGTTGTTGTGATATCAGTTGTATATCCATTACCAAATCATCTTCGTCCATCAATAAAGCAGCACCAAAATGTGAAGCTTTATAATTATTTAATAATTCATCAAAAGAACTTACTTCGATTATCGGAGAGGTTCTTGGACGTGGGTCTAGCTTAAGATATTGAAACCCTATCTCACGAGCCAGGAGGAAGTTTTGCTGCGCTGTTGTGAGATTCTTTTGTAGAAACAAGGTATTCGATTCAGGAGAATAATAAGAACGCAATTGCCCAAGTTTTTCCTGATTTGCCAGTCCTTTTGTGTCAAGCTTGACATTTAGTTCCTTTAGCTTTTTCGATAAGAAAGTTTTGGTGTATGGTTTTATACCTACAATCTTATATTCTGATTTGAATTTCTCTACGGCAGCTTCTATCTCAGGAAAATAATTATCATGCATATCCTGATAAGACCTCAAAGCTTCTTTGTAGAAGATCTCTTCATTGATCTGATATGACCTGGCCAATTTTAGTATTGTGGACAAAAAACTGGTCAACTTATCAGGGGTATTAGAAAATAATTCAGTGAGCTTTTCTGGCTTGAGCCCAAAACTTTCTAAAGGGAATAATTTAAAAAATCTACTGGTCAAAAGGTCAATAATAGGTTGTAAACGCTTAGTAGCATTTGTTGCTACCATATAGCTATAGTCTACTGAGAATGCCTTTTCAATAAACAAAGTAAATTACTATGGTACGTTATCAATCAACATTAGATTCTATCAAAAAAATAAAGGAATTATATGGAAACTCATGGTCCGATATAAGCCCTGATCATGCAGCAAGGATGTCAGTACAAAACAGATTCAAAACCGGATTGGATATAGCCAAATACACTGCAGGAATTATGAGGAAGGATATGGCAGATTATGATGCTAATCCAGACAACTATACTCAATCCTTAGGTTGCTGGCATGGATTTATCGCTCAACAAAAAATGATAGCAGTGAAAAAACACCATGGCACAGTGAACAAAAGATACATATATTTATCAGGGTGGATGGTAGCAGCTCTTAGGTCTAGTATAGGTCCCTTACCAGATCAATCTATGCACGAAAAGACAGCTGTACCAAAGTTGATAGAAGAGATCTATACATTTTTGCGTCAAGCTGATGCCATAGCGCTCAATGATTTATTCAGGCGCTTAGAAGAGGGTGAAGCAGTTCAGGACCAAATTGATAATTTTGAATCACATGTCGTACCGATCATTGCAGACATAGACGCCGGGTTTGGAAATGAAGAAGCTACCTATTTATTAGCAAAGAAAATGATAGAGGCAGGTGCATGCGCAATTCAGATAGAAAATCAAGTCTCTGATGCGAAACAATGTGGTCACCAAGATGGCAAAGTCACTGTACCTCACGAGGATTTCATTGCTAAGCTTAAGGCCATCCGATATGCCTTCTTGGAATTAGGAATTGACGACGGAATTATTGTAGCTCGGACAGATTCTGAAGGAGCAAGCTTGACTCAAAAACTTCCTGTTGTAGAAAAAGAAGGAAGTTTAGCCTCACAATATGTAGATTTTATAGATGCCGAACATATCTCTTTGATAGATGCAGATGAAAGTGACATCTTACTAAAGAGAAATGGGCAACTCGTGCGACCCATTAGATTGCCTAATGGATTATATAAATTCAAGGAAAACTCTAATATTGATCGAGTAATTCTAGATTGTATAACCAGTCTTCAAAATGGAGCTGATCTTCTTTGGATAGAAACACCAACACCTCATGTAGGTCAGATATCATTTATGGTCAATAGGATCAGGGAGGTGATTCCTAATGCTAAACTTGTTTATAATAATTCTCCTTCATTCAATTGGACACTAAACTTCAGACAACAGGTCTACGAAGAAATGGTAGAAGCTGGTGAAAATGTATCGCACTATAATAAATCAAAATTGATGGATGCGATGTATGACGAAACTGAATTATCGCAGCGAGCAGATATAAAAATTAGAAACTTTCAGTTGGATGCTGCACGTAAGGCTGGAGTTTTCCATCACCTGATTACCTTGCCGACTTATCATACCGCCGCTCTAAATATGAATAATCTTGCTGAAGGTTATTTTGGAGAGAAAGGCATGTTAACCTATGTGGAAGAGATCCAGAGACAAGAAATTCGTAAAGGAGTCACTTGCGTGAAGCATCAGCGAATGGCTGGCTCAGATCTAGGCGATGATCACAAAAGCTTTTTTGCAGGCAATAATGCGATCAAGGCTGGAGGAGTAAAGAACACAAGTAACCAATTTGAAACTGTTTAATCAGAAGATTAGGTTTTAGAACATTAAGACTAAATAGAGGGTACGCAGATCCTTATCAGATGCGTATCCTCTACTTTTAGTATGATCTGAAGAAGAACATTCAAGAATTAATACTCAATTCATTCTTTTTCTGACAAACTCAAAGCCATCAAACATGCTTTTTTTTCGACGGGAAATTTCATGCCTTATCCAAGAACTAATTGAAGAACCAAGATTTTTAAACCAACCTAATCTGAAAAGATTTTATAACTAGTTGAATAAGTCTTCAGTGAGATTCCATAAGCGTTCTGCTGATTCATCATCACAAGCATGTGCATTGACTCCCATATATCTAGCCATTGGGCTTTCCATATCTGTAGGTACTGCAATATTGCAATCCTCGCAGTACACCCCAGGTTTGTTTTCAAGCAGTGGAGAAGTAGCAGCCCAGAGTGTAGTGGAACATCCTTGTTCTGGTGTTTTAAATCCTTGTTTCGCTAGCTCAGAAGGACCACCATCTTTATCTAACCAGCCCAAAGCGATCTGTTCTTCTTGAGGTAAATGACGTTGCAGCGGCGTAAATATTCCGCCTGGATGAGCGGAGAAAGCCAGTGCTCCAGAATTTTGTAAGCGGCGTGACAGTGCATTAGCGAATAATGCATTGGCCGTTTTAGACTGACCGTAAGCATTCCATTTGTGATACGGGCTTGTTTCGAAATGTATATCATCCCACTGTATGTCAGTTAATTTATGAGCTGTTGATGACAAACAAATCACCCTTGCTTCTGGTGTTTTTTCTATTAATGGCATCAGGGCTTTTGTTAATGCAAAGTGACCAATATGATTGACACCAAATTGAGATTCCCAGTTGGACCCAACGCGTGTTTCTGGGCATGCCATGATCCCTGCATTGTTGATTAACAGATCGACCTGATCAATTTCGGACAAGATTTTATTAGTAAATGATTGAACGGATTTCAGGTCGCTGAGATCCATTGAAGCAAATTCTACTGATCCTTTCATATCAGCAAGGTTTTCTGAAGCTCTTTGCTTAGAACGTCCAGCTACGATTACTTTTGCTCCTTTCTCGGCAAGCGCTCGAGTAGTTTCGAGACCAATACCGCTATAACCGCCAGTTACGATCGCTACTTTTCCTGAGAGGTCAATATCTGCTAGTACTTCTTGTCCTGTACTCTTTCGATTAAACTTTGATTCAACTTGTATTTGATCTGTTACTGCCATGTTAGATTTGATTTTAAATCCTAAAGTAAGTACATTTTTTTTAGATTTTGCTTTGGAATTATAGAAAAAAGAAAAGGCATGTCACTGATCATGCCTTTTCTTTGCTATCGAAAACTCACAGTTATTTTAAAGATTTTATTATGGTCTAGTGCTAATGTTTTTATTGCCCACAAGATTCAATATAGGCTTCAAAGATGGCTCCTGACTCAACATGGAAATTGGGTTGTAGAATAACTTCTGAGCCTGCTTGGAAAATAACATCTCCATTAGCGGGTACCAACCCATGTGATCTTAATACAGAACCAGCAGCATAGACATCATTTGTAATCGGATTATCTACATCCAGTATATTTTCGCAAGGGCACCCGCCTGTATACATCGCACAAAAGTCATCCCAGTCAAAAGTATAATAGTTTTGTGCTATATCAATATTCGTTCCCTGACCGCATAGCTTCAGTAAGTTTGTATTAAGACATCCATCTAGTAAATTTCTGCGAACAGATAGAAAGTCTAGTGTTTCCAAATCACCAAAGGAGGCTGGAATATCACCTGTAAATTGGTTGTCTTGGAAAAAAACGAATTGAAGAGACAACATATGTCCTAATGAATAAGGAATCTGCCCGCTAAGGCTATTATTAAGTAAAGCTAATCTGCTTAGCAATGGCAATTCTGAAATTTCTTCTGGAATAGTTCCAGTCAATCCACATTGATTTAAATTTAACGACCATAAATTAGTCAACTCTGAAATGCTGGCCGGGATCTCCCCTCCCAGGGAGTTTCCGCTTAAAATCAATAATTCCAAAAACTCTAAATCCATTAAAGCAGATGGAATTCCACCAATTAGATTGTTACCGTTTGGAGTTCCGTTGTTGTTGTCAGCAAAACCATCAAAATCAAGTGCACTTACTCTTCCATTAGCATTACAAGTAACAGCATACCAGGAACAAACATTACAATTAGTCCCAGCTAGCCCTTCAGCCCATCCGGTATTATTATTCCAATTTGGTCCTCCTGTGGCAGTATAAAAATTGAGCATAGCATTGAGGTCGGGGTGGCAATCCGGAATACAATGACCTGAAGGGTCAGTAACTGTAACAATAAAAGAGCAGGTTTTCTGATTGCCGCTAGCATCAGTAGCGGTCGCAGAATTTGATACGGTTCCAATATCATCGCAATCAAAATCTGGTTTCAATATTGTAATTTCTGGAACTGAACAATTATCATTAGCTATTCCAAATTGATCAAATTCTATACTTGCTGTTCCATCCATATCCAATTCTATAGTAATATCCTGGCAGCTTATGGTAGGGCTTTGAGAATCATTAAAGAGGCAACTAAAGTCGAATTTAGTTCCTATCGTAGCCATTTCAGCTGTCGCTTCGTGAAAGTTCATCACTCCAATGGGAACGATGTCAGGATCACCTACCAAAAGTTCGTATTGCAATGCATCAATATTATAGTACGCTAATTCCTGGGGTGACAATAATTCTTTAGACACAACAATTAGGCGAGACTCGAAATGTTTTTGAGCTGTAGTAAAGTCAGGCACCCGAGGTCCCATTTCCTGAAGAAATTGTTGTTTACTAATACTAACAAGTCCAATGTCTGAAGAATATTGACAACCAGATGTGTTACTAGTTTGGAAGTTTGCCAAGGTAGTAATCGGCCAAGATATGTCATCAATGGAGGAGAGACCCATCAAGTATTTTTCCAAAGCATTATATTTAAAACTGTAATTATTTCTTTGCGTCGTATAACAGTTGCCACCTTGATCCAAGATGTCTGTCACTTGAAAACCAGAGGCAAATCCACTACTTTCCATTTCTACAACACCCCAATGTGGAGTTGTCGTCATAAATAGATTTGGGCTCAAGAATGCAGCGAACCTATGCAACAATTCATGATTCATGATATGATTTGCCATTCCCAAGGTGAAATTAAGTCTGATGATCCCGTTTAAATTGCCCCTACTTCCAAAAAAAGCACTGTTGTCAAATGGACCACCATTATGAATTAATCCGGTCTCTTCATGTTTAATTCCCTGATAGTTTGCTGCTCCAATTCCACCTGGAGTTGGAATTGTGGAAGCTACACAAATAAAATCAGTGTCATCTGGAAAGAGATTGTAATAACTGGAAGTAATGGATGTAATGTCGGAAAAAGGTTCATCACCATCGTCGGGAATGACTAAATTAAGTACGTGATCAGTCGCTTGAGTCGTACTATTGATGGGTATAATTGAGGGGGCAATGACATTGTTACCGTTTATGAACCTGATGCCGTAGCCCAAATCGATATTCCTGGTCTCTTGCGTATTATTAGAATAATAATAAGTGACATTTGTGAAACGTAAAAATTGATAACCAACATAATTGATTGGATTAGAATTGTAAACCATGTCCAGTGAAGAAAAAATATTGTCTCCCGATACCTGATCATTATTAAGTCCATCATCATAGAGAATCAATTCAGTCGTAGTTGTGCCATTCACCAAAAAATTAGCAAATGCAGAATCTGACAATTTAATCGAATCTACATTCATAAAATCTGTCACATAATGCCAGCTAAATGATTCGCCACTTTCTGTATCGACGACGTGTGGTGTTGTAAATCCAGAAAAAAAACCTTGACCAAATGACTTTTTGCTTGCATTGGGTTTTTCTGCTGTACTATAATGAACACCACAATCAAAATGGTATGGATCATGTTGAGCATTTACTATCAATACAAAAGAGAGAAAGAAGAGAAGAAATTGGATTTTTATAATTCGCATTTTAGATAATTTGGTAATAGTGCTCTTTAATTACCAATTCGTTACCCCTAAATAAATTATAATTTCTTGAATCTAAGCAATGTTTGCTTTAATGAGACACTCTCGATTTATCTCTTTCACATTTTTACAGCCTGATAGTGCCATCGTCAACTCAAAATCTGCTTGCAATTGGCGGATTACTTCTGTGACGCCATCAGCACCTGCAAGTGTCAAAGCAAAAATATGAGGTCGTCCTAATCCAACAGCGTCCGCTCCTAAAGCAAGGGCTTTAAATACATCAGCTCCGCCTCTGACTCCAGAATCCATCAGAATGGGTATTTGTCCTTTGACGGCTTTTGCAATTTTAGGTAATGCAGCTATTGAAGAAATAGAACCATCTACTTGTCGACCTCCATGATTAGATACAAGGATGCCATCCATCCCGTATTTAACTGCCAATTTAGCATCATCTTTGTGCAGAATTCCCTTTAAAATAATCGGCAATGAAGTCTGATCTCTAAGGAAAGCTAAGTCATCCCATGTTGTCGAAGAATTGTTATAAATCCTTGTAAACATCATGACGCATGTCTGGCCGAATACTTCCTTATATTCTGGAGATGACTTATCCAGTTCTGAATGCTCTTGCGCTATCTCCTCTTCTACCAAATTCCTAAACACCGGATCTGAAGTGTATTGTGCAATTCCTTTACCGAGTAGAAAAGGCAAGTATGCGATGTCCATATCTCCTGTACGCCACCCCAATAAGGTCGTATCCAATGTCAGTACAATTCCTTTCGAACCACAAGCCTCTGCTCTCTTTACAAAACTCGAAACCAACTCTCTTGACTTGGACCAGTATAATTGAAAAAAGTGTGGTGTTTCTCCCATTGCAGCAGCACAGGATTCCATCGGAAATGAGCCTTGGTTAGAGAAAATGTAAGGAATACCTGTGGGGGCAGCACCTTTGGCTATGGCCAAATCACCTTCTGGATGAACCATCTCAGCTACGCCGACAGGACATAAGAAAAATGGTGCTGTCATATCTACACCTAGCACATTAGTGCTTGTGTCCCTAACTTCTACATTTTTCAGCATTCGGGGTACAATGCGATATTTGTTGAAATCATTGCGGTTATTGTCTACGGTATGGCTTAATCCAGCTCCTCCGTGAATGTAGGAGCGCGCACCTTCTTCCATTTTAGCGTAGGCTTCTTCTTCTAATTTTTTCCATAATGGAGATAAAAGGGGGCGCTTTCCTTGAAGACCTTCTCCATAGGTTTTTAGTTGGTAATCTTGTGCAGTGAATTTTTCCATTATCTAAATTAACAGGATTGTAAAACCTGTCAAATTATTGGTGGAAAACCTGTCAAAATTATTGGCGGAAACCTGTCAAATTTGGAAAGCTAAAACCTGTCAAATCTTTGACGGCAGGTTTTCGAAAAGCTGTAAAGGCTAAATTTTCACATATATGCCAACACTATACGCAGGATTAGCAAACACATTTTCACCCCTGAATGGAATAGCACTACTGAAGGATACACCCATTTGCTCCATAATATCATAAGCTAGTTCAACAGTCACAGAGGTAAATTCAGTGTTATTTGCAAAAAGACTTGCACCACTATTAAGGCCAGAAGGAATTCCATTTTTAAGGGATTCTACAATGTTTAATTTACCTGAAAGTAGAAGCTTTTCTTTAAAAAATTGTATCCCTAATTCTGCACCTAATCTGATTTCATCAGAAAAGTCATTGGTTCGTTTATTGAATGCTGAGTAAACATTCAAGTACATCGGGAGGCCTTCGTAGCCTAACTCCCAAGATGTGCCAAGATCTACTCTTGGCATCACATTGAATTCGCCATCACCTAATTGTAGATTTTCGAGCGTGCTTCCAGTTGTTTTTCCTAATGGTATACCTACAGTAACACCTGCCGATATTGCCAGCCTACTGCTTGGTTTGGACAATCCATATTTTAAGGTAAAATCAAAATCTCCAAGACCACTGATAACTTCTCCATCAATAATTGTTTCTCCTGTAGCCGCAGACACTTGATCATTGAAAAGATTTCTCACAAAAAATGGAGCGAAAACCTGAGCTGTCAATCTATCAGTAACTCCATATTCGCCATACAAGGAGGTACTAAAAAACCCTATAGTTAAATTTGGATCTATCATTCCAAGATCGGTATAATGTTGATCTGAAACGAGCCAATATTCTGATAGCTTAAAATATCCGCTACCCTTAGGTTGAGGCCATCCACCACCAGCTAAAGCAACTTGCGACAGTATAATATTTATGATAATGATATAGCTTATGCGTTTCATTTTGATTGTTTAAAAGTTTGAAATTTACTCTATATCTCCGTCTCCGACTTTGACATTAAATGGTTTGCAAAAATAAAGTAAAAAGTCGTAGTCATTAATACCGGCTCCATCGATCGTAAAAGAGTGAGCTCCTTCGAAGGTTGTCACTAGTCCAATCTCTAATGCATCAGCAATTGAATTGGGATTATTTGTAAGATAAACGTATAAGCCAGGAAGACCAGTAGAAGCTTGCCAGTCATCATTGATAGACAATTCTAGTCCTCCATCTGTTTCTGATAATTCAAATGTTCCTTCCAACACATAAAAAGTAGTTGTTTCTATAGTACCAGTTCTTATACTCCCTGCACCTGTACCTTCTTCTGTATCCCTATCTGGATCTAATGGGAAGGCGTCATCTGCATCTAAAGTACCATCGCCATCATCATCTGTGTCTGCGTTATTGCCAATTCCATCACCGTCAGTATCCACACTTTCATTTGGATCTAGCGGAAATGCATCATTAGGGTCTACCGTACCATCGTTGTCATCATCATTATCTGCATTGTTGCCTACTCCATCGCCATCTGAGTCTTCGCTTTCATCTGGATTTAAAGGAAGAGCATCATCGACATCAGAGGTGCCATCATTATCATCGTCTTCATCAGCATTGTTCCCTACTCCATCGCCATCTGTATCTGTAGTTTCATTCGCGTCAAGCGGAAATGCATCATTGACATCAGCAGTTCCGTCATTATCATCATCATTATCGGCATTGTCACCTATTCCATCACCATCTGCGTCACTAGATTCATTGCGATCTAATGGAAACATATCATCGTTGTCCATAACACCATCATTGTCATCATCTGTATCAGCATTGTTCCCTACTCCATCGCCATCTGTATCTGTAGTTTCATTCGCGTCAAGCGGAAATGCATCATTGACATCTAGGGTACCGTCGTTATCATCGTCAGTGTCTGCATTATCTCCAATACCATCTCCATCTGCATCACTAGATTCATTTGGATCTAAAGGTGAAGGATCCTCACTATCTACAATTCCATCATTGTCATCGTCATCATCTTGATTGTTACCGATTCCATCATTATCTGTATCTGTCGTTTCGTTTGGATTTAATGGGAACGCATCATTGACATCTGGTGTACCATCATTATCATCATCGCTATCTGCATTATCACCAGCACCATCTCCATCTGAATCAGCTGATTCGTTTGGATCTAGAGGGAAGATATCATTGGCATCTGGAGTACCATCACCGTCGTCATCCGTATCTGCATTATTACCAGTGCCATCTCCATCTGTATCTGTAGTTTCATTTGGATCTTGCGGGAAAGCATCATCGACATTAGACACACCGTCGTTATCATCATCGGCGACATTAGGATCGGCGCTTTGTCTATCAGGGTCAAGGGGGAACGCATCATTTGCATCAGGAGTACCGTCATTGTCATCATCATCATCGGCATTGTTTCCTATCCCGTCCTGATCAGTATCTGTTGTTTCAGTTGAATCAAAAGGGAAAGCATCATTGGTGTCTAGTGTGCCATCATTATCGTCATCATTATCTATATTATCACCAGCACCGTCACCATCAAAATCACTTGTTTCATTTGCATTTAAGGGGAAGGCATCATCCGAATCTGCTGTACCGTCATTATCATCATCAGTATCTGCATTATTGCCCATACCATCTCCATCTGTATCAGTAGTTTCATTTCCGTCAAGCGGAAATGCGTCATTTGAGTCAAGTGCTCCATCATTATCATCATCGGTATCTGCATTATCACCTACCCCATCGTTATCAGTATCAGTGGTTTCATTCCCGTCAAGCGGAAATGCATCATTCTCATCAAGTACGCCATCATTATCATCATCGGTATCAGCGGAGTCAGCTTGTCCATCACCATCAGTGTCCGTATTCTGACCTGCGTTTAGCGGAAAAGCATCATTTTCATCAAGTATACCGTCATTGTCGTCATCAGTATCTGAGTTGTTACCAATGCCATCTCCATCGGTATCTGTAGTTTCATTCGCGTCAAGCGGAAAAGCGTCATCCACATCTAGGACTTCGTCATTGTCATCGTCAGTATCCGCATTGTTACCTATGCCATCACCATCGGTATCTCTGGTTTCAGTCGCGTCAAATGGAAATGCATCATTCACATCAAGAACTTCATCATTGTCATCGTCAGTATCGGCGTTATCACCAATGCCATCCCCATCATTATCTCTGGTCTCAGTCGCGTCAAGCGGAAAAGCATCATTGACATCAAGCGTTCCATCATTATCATCATCTTCGTCTATCGCATTTTCTTCTCCATCACCATCAGTGTCAATATTTTCTTCAACAACAGTTTCTTCAACATCTTCTATGACTTCAAGAGCTTGTGTAAAACTCGCGGATGCTTCTCCAGCATCCACGTTTGCTAGAATTTCTGCGGAACCCAGACTCAATGCCGTAGCCAATCCAGTAGGGCTCATTTGAACCACCTCATTATTAGAACTTGTCCAGACTACCTGGACAGTCGAATCTCTTCGACCTGCTATATCAAAATAAGTAAACTCATACTGATGGGTTTGTCCGAGATTTAGAGTTTCAATGTTATTCAAGACTCTTATTCGAGCTGGAATGATATCGTCGACGATATCTTCTTTGATACAGCTACCGAATATTCCTGCACCTAAGACAAGAAGGAGGATGAGATTTTTAAGTTTAATCATGCTCATAAGAACAATTAATTTTATCAAACTCAAACGCTAGTTATTGGATTCGAGTTGTGTTATTAAGCTTTAATTACTATTTATAGAAGACGCTTATGTTAAATATGATTTAAGTAGGATTATTTTTCAAGTCAATACAAGAAACAATTTCGTCACCTATAAGTTGATGATGGTACTGTATAAACTTATTTAACTTAATTGAGTATGTGTTAATTGTCTTTTGTGAGACTTCAAAAATACTATTGAACCAGTAGAGTTGAAGAACACAACATTTAAGAATAGAAAGGAGAGAATAAATATGCTATTTCTCAAAATTTGTAAAGTATGATTTAGCCAAATATAGTAAAAATGCAAACCATTAATTCTTATACATTAGCAAACAACTGATCAATCTAGACTAAAGTTTCCTGTCTTAATTTATCACAAGCTTACTGCTCAACTCACTATCAATAGTGCCATTTTGAGTCATTAATTTCATGTGCAAAACATAAGTACCAGGCACCACTTTATTTAAGTCAATCACTAATTCGTTATCAATTATACGATACTCCTTTGCGAAAACTGATCGCCCGTCTAGATGTATGACTTCTATAAATGAACTATGGATTCCTGATGGCAAATTTTGCAAGTTTATTTTTCCTTCTGTTGGATTTGGGAATTGAAGGACATCACTGTCTGCAATGTCGATAACACTAGTCGTCTGATCAGCATCCTGATTCACAACAATAGTCACCGACTCTGTCCCTCCAGTAATTGTTAGTGTTCCCGATCGCCTAGCGTTTTTTACGTTTGGGTCAATAGAAATTGTAAGTTGGTTATCCCCTGATCCAAATGAAAGATCAGTAGATATCCAATCTGTAGTGTCGATAACTGTCCAGTCAATATTACTGGAAACCCTAATGGACCTACTCTCCCCTTCTTTACCAATAAATAGCTGCGAAGCGTTTGCTGCTAAATAATCGACAAGGTTTTCAAATAAGTATGACGGCCCTGTGTTCAGCTCAGTAGCATGCGGCTGGACAATTGATGTTGACAAAAATTCAGAAGCACCAATTGCTCGATCAGTTATTGACACAGGTCTCGATTCTTTCATCAAATCTAGTGATATCTCATTGTCATATTCCATTCCTTCAAAAAGAGGAACGGCTGGATAACCATCCATCGCACTGGTAATAACCGGACTATCAGATTCTGGTTGAAAAAAGCCTGCCGCATTTTCATAAAGCATTGGGTCCGTATCTAAAAGTCCAGTTGGTGAGGAATCAATTCCTAGATTACCAAATGCAATATTATTGATCCATATTTCATTTCCAGTCTCTTGATTAAATAATTGATCAATGGGATTCGCAAAAACGTTATTAGCAATTGTGACATTAGATGGTGGATTACGACCATCACCGCCCAATCTTAAGTTCTCTGAATTAATAATCGTATTGTGATAAATATGAACATCAGACACAGGGTCAGCTGGATCATTCATTAGCCATATTGCTCTGTCATTTATCCCATCAAAATAGTTGTTGTAAATGAAATGACCAGAGCCTTCACGTATTCGAATTCCTCCTTTATTATTGATAAAAAAATTACCGTAAATTATTCCTTGGTCACCATGTCTTAGTACCAGTTCCCCTACTGGGTTGTTTTCAAAGGTGTTATAACGATAAACATTTTGTCTAGCCTTATGCGAGATAATTTCACCATCTCCGCTACATTCTGTAAAGTAGCAATACTCCACAAGTGTGCGACTATCCAAATGTGACTGTGTACTGACTCCAATTCTGATTGGCTCTATACCTTGGTCTTTGCCTATACCATCGAAATTTTTGAAAGAACAATGTTGAATTTTATGATAGCCAGGTTCATTATCTACCAAAATAGAGAGTATATTCTTATCATCTGAGTTGAGTCGATTTTCAAAGTTGCAATAGCTAATGATCGTCCTTCTAGATTCTTCATCCACCACCAGATACTTGTGGCTCGTATAATTTTGAATATTGACATGAGTGATCAACACATCACTTCCAAAAATTCTAATGACATCTAAATTGCCAATCAAACCTCCAACATATTGAAAGCCAGAAAACGTAACCTCATCTGCATTGATGACTGCTCTGGAGACTCCAGTAAATAAAACAGTACCATACGGTTTAGCCGTCACGATCAATCCGTCTTTATCAATGTCCATACGCGTATTAGAGTATGCGCCTGGCAGCCAAGCTATTGTATCGCCTGCTGTTGCTTGATTGTGGGCCGAACTAAACTCTGCACCAGATGAAACATCATAGCGTGTCTGGGCACCTAGCAAAATGCTATGAAATAGAAACGAAAACTGGAAGAGAAGTTTGATAGTAGAACCAATCATATTCCCAAGCCTGATGATGCGGATGGCCATGTTTCTAATATTTAATTTTGCTTGATCGCTTGTTATTGAATGCAAAAGCAATATAGCTTTTATTACTACCAATATAAAATGGCATTGAGATATTTAAATAGACTTCAGATAACGTATTTTTATTCAATTGTCCTATAAAAAATAATCTTCCTTAAGCGCTAGAAAATGAGAAACTTTTAAATAACTCTGACAGTTTGCTTCGACTCCATTTGCTAAATAGTAAATTTAATCAAGTATCATTCTAGAGCATGTATTATATACTACTATCTGGTAACACTTATGCGTAGGTAAACTTGAATTTGAATGTATACTCTGTAAATAAAGGTTGGACAAATTCAAAAAAAATAATACCTCTTGATGAATCATAGTATTAGGCTTTTACAAATTACTCTCCTGTTTGTACTTTTAACGTCTTGCATTGAAAGTGATTCGAAAGATACATTTGCACGGACAATATTAATGGACACATCGTATCTGTCAAATACGAAAAAGCTAGTTAAGAATAATGATCCGATTATCAAACATGCTTTTGAACAACTAATTGAGGATGCCGAAACAGCACTTAATGAAGGTCCATTTTCGGTAACAGATAAAGAGAAACTTCCTCCTAGTGGGGACAAGCATGATTACGCAAGTTATAGCCGATATTGGTGGCCAGATCCCAACCAACCTAATGGGCTCCCTTACATTCGAAAAGACGGTAAAACAAATCCAGCAAGCCAAAATCTCCAAACATCAGATAGACAAAGACTCGGAGCTTTCGGAGTCAACACAGAAACATTGGGACTTGCCTTTTATCTTACTGGAGAAGAGAAGTATGCAATAAAAGCAGCTGAAAACATTCGAGTCTGGTTTTTGGACGAAGCTACACGAATGAACTCAAATGTTAACCATGCTCAATGTAGACAAGGGCATAATACTGGAACTAAGTCTGGAATACTAGATGGACGTTTGTTGATCAGAGCCTTAGAAGGGTCATTACTAATCACCCAGTCTTCAGCTTTTAGTACATCTGAGCAGAAAAGATTAAAAAATTGGGCTAAAGAATATTATGAATGGTTGACAACGAATAAAATGGCGTTGGATGAGTCTGAATCAAAAAATAATCATGGTACATATTATGATGCCCAAGCAATGTATTTCGCCTTATATGCTGATAATACAGAGGCTGCCAAAAAAATTGCAACGGAGTTTGTCAAAAGACGTATCAATCCTCAAATCCAACAAGATGGGTCAATGCCTCAAGAGATTGCCAGAACACGTCCACTTTTTTATAGCATTTTTAATATACATGCAATGTTTATTGTAGCTCACCTCGCTAAGAAAGTCGATATAGATATCTGGAATACAATTGAAGGTGACTCGCGTTTAAAGTTAGCACTTGACTACTTGGTGCCCTACGCTGATCCCGAAACAACTTGGCATCATCCAACTATCGGAGAACTTGACAGGATGGACATGTTTGCGATTCTGAAGATGGCGCATGCAGTATATCCAATTGAAAACTATTCAGATCTGGTAAATCTCCTTCCAATAGAGAAACGTAATATACACCGTGCTCATTTAGCATATCCTTTGATGAGATGAAAAAATAATTGACTAGATTAAATTGTAATTATAAAAATGAACACCCACCTTCATTCAAAAAACTTCAAATACTTAGAGTTTGACGAATTGACAAACATGTGGCTTTTGATTTCCTTCAAACTTTACGACATAGACACCTGATTGAAGCTCAGAAATGTCTAGTGATCTTAAGCTGCTATTGATCTTTCTCTTTATAACCCTCTTTCCAGATTGATCAAAAATGGATACTGCATCATATTCTTCCGCACCTTCTATAGTCACGATAGACGTGACAGGATTGGGAGACAGCAGTACTTGATTTTGCGTCACCTCGTCTACACTAGTAATTCGGTCACCTATACCAAACACTCTCAGTTCTGTTAGACTTACCCATGGCCCAGTGTACACATCTGCTCCCGTTACGGTTATTCTCACAAATCTTGCTGGGACACCATCTACAGAATTAATGATAGGTGTAGCAGCTCTCCCTTGCATGTTATTATTTGATCTGTCCACGATGGTTGTATAAGGACCATCTAATTCTTGAGCACCTTCGATAATGAATTGGTAAGCTCGGTTTTCGAAGGCTACAACTTCTGTTTGCGTTATCAATACCTCTTCTCTTAAATCAACAGTTGCTGACTGAGGAAACGGCATTACAGACCAACGAGATCTTGTATTATCATCAACAAGATTTTGCACTACATTTGGTCCATCCGATTCACCTGTACCTGCAACAGTTTGTTGCAAAGCAAAGTTAAATTCGGTGGAAGGAGTAAGGATTTGCAATGTTTTCGAATCGACAAATCCACCTTCATTAGTTGTAACTGTAATTGTCACTTCGCCTTCAGAAATCGCAATCAATCTTCCATTTTCATCTACTGTAGCTATATTCGGGTTTTCAGATACAAAGATTAAATCTTGATTGGTTGCATCAGCAGGAGACACGAATGTCTCCAAATCAGTGAAACCTCCAACGGCAAGCGGTCCAGCAAACTCACTCAGCTCTACTCCAACAACACCAACCACTTCTCTAACTGTAATATTAGAACTTAAGGACGTACGTGAACCTCCTTCATTATCATAGGCAGTAGCTGTTATTGCATAGTCTCCTTCTTCTACATTTGTCCATGTTATTGTATATGGAGCTTCCGTAACCTCTCCAAGCTTTATATTACCATTTGCAAAGAAATCAACCTTTGTAACTGATCCATCAGAATCTTCTGCTTCGGCGGTAATCGTAATGTCACTTCCTGGTGAAAAATTAGTTTTATTTGTGGGTCCAACTATAGTAACAGACGGGAAAAAGTTTTGCTGTGAGCCATCTTCTTCAAAAAGGTCATCAAAATAGACTGTTGCCGAACCATCATCTTGTAGATAAGCACCCGCCTTCCAATAACTTGGAAAGTTCCAGTATGAGACATCCATATTTACCTTTTCTTCGCCTTCAAAATCAATGATCATATTCCCATCAACCAATCGAATATCAACATTAAAAAATCCTCCTGGGTCTTCACCAAGATTTACATGAGTAGTACTAACCCCTCCGTCATCAGTTTTAATTGCTGCCCACAAATTATTAGTTGGCACTCTGCTATTTTGCTTATATACTCTTAGCAATGGTTTATTTGGTCCAGGCCCTACATTTGCATCATCGTGGATTTGCATGACAGTAACTTGATCAACTGTTTGCTCTACAATGTCAATTCTACCATGCATCGATCGATCCTCATCATTCAAATCCCAATTTGTTTCATGGCGTAGCTCTGTCCGTCTGTCTTCACCAGATTGATTGAACAGAATTTTATCTCCATCAACGACTTGAAAAAACTCAGGATGGGTATAACCACCATTCAGTCTATCTCTACTGGCTATAGTAGTACTAGTAGGTGCTTGGAGCTTACATTCGGCAAGAAATGGTTGAAACCTTGGAATATCAGAAGGTGCAGTAAAAGAGGATGGCTGAACTGGCTCAAAGTGAACTACATCTAAAGCGTAGAAAGATACTTTCGCAAATTCGCCTTCATCGCCTGCATTATTCTGATTATAGTTTCCAGCTCTGTAGTACATCCAATCATCAGCGAAACCACTATCCGTCATATCTACCTCTTGCACAACATCATCCTTACCATCTCTCATTATGGTTACGGTTAGCAGATTGCCAATTACCTTAATTTCGTAGCTAAATATTTCACCTAATGCAATTCCATCTTCTGGATCTGGTTGACTATCACTTCGACTACCAATCATATTATACCACTGTTCTGAGCTTGTCGTAGGTTCATGGGCGAAATAAATAGAGCCTCTTTCATGTCCTGGCAATTTGCGATAATACAATCTACAAGGTTCGTCATCAGAGGCATGTATTTGTCCGACAATGGTACGACCTACCTTACGACTCTCATCAGAAGTCAATGACACATGATCCACCTGCAAAGTGGCTGTCATCACGCCATCTACTCCTCCAGCTGCTTCTTGATTGGCCATCGTAGAAGAAGAAAAAACCCAGTTATTTCCATTTATTCCTTGAGTGCTTATGCTTGTGTCTCCTCTACGTATCATCTCTCTTAGCTCAGTTCTCGGGAATGATGTATTACTTGTCGTCCTGCCATTATTGGGACACAAAAAAACCATCGCGCCAGTAATCGTATCGGTGTAAAATTCGCCTTCCTTATAATAGCCGTTTATCAAGGCGTCCTCATCCCTTTCCGTATTATTTGGTCGAGTAAGTTTCCAATATGAAAGATCAAAATTTCCACTTGGTGGAACAGTTGGGTCTAAATCTTGTGCCCAAACAGAACTCACAAATAAAGTCAATATTAACATCAGCAATGTGCTTCGGGAGTAGGAAGGGGTATAAGAAAAATCAATTTTTTCTAAGCTTATAGCCCGATTGCCAGATGATACTTTCATACTTAATATTGTTGAATAGAATTCAAGATTATACCAAATTAAAAACGCAAAAGAGCGGTCTAGTGTTTAGATGAACATTCAAAAAGAATAGACACTTTTCGCAATTTTGGAATTGGTCAACCAAAAATACAACTTTTGTTAAAACTTCCTTCGTAATCAATCGATAAATCAGGTATTCCATAGGACATTTTCAAGAAAAGGACAAAGTAAGATGTCGTTCAGCTGGTGCTGATGTTCTGACTAACGCTCATTTTTCTGCAGAGAGAGGTTGATCACTTGGAGCTTATGTTTCGACTGTCATTCACTTTTCTACAAAGAAAGATTGGTCTGTTAAAAAATACAACTTAGTAGTAGATTAAATAACATTTATGAACAAGCGCCAGAAGGAGCGCCATATCAACGGCATTAATTATCCTTTCACCTCGAACAACAATTAAAAAATAAAAGAGTCCTCCACCTAATAGATGGAAGACTCTTAAATATCCTTTTTATATTTTAACTAGTAACCTGGATTTTGGGTCAAGCTAGGATTATTCGCAATTTCCAAAGGTGGAATTGGTAGCAAGTAGTCTCTTGATGCATCAAAATTTCTAGTGCCGTTTAGCTCTGTTTCAAAACCATTTGGTCCGAACACTTGATCACCCATTCTTCTTCTGACAATGTCATACCATCTTTTGTGCTCAAAGGCAAGCTCTAATCTTCTTTCTTCCATTACATCGGCAATAGTCGCTCCTGAAATATCCGCTGGTACTGTACTTGGCTCACTGGTCCCATCACCATTTCTTGCTCTTTCTCTCACCATATTAATAAATTGATCAGCTTCTGAAGTCATACCAAGTTCGATCGCAGCTTCGGCCGCAATTAGAAGCACTTCAGCATAACGCATCATCTGATAATTGGAATGTGAATCACGTCCGGCAGTATTCGCTTGAGGCAAATCTCCCGCCATGGCTGTATATTTAGAAATATGTGGCCTATTCGCATTTCGACCATCCAGGCTAGAGTAATTGGTAAAAGGCAATACATTTCCTCTGTTATCAACTGCCTCCGAATCAAAATTTATTTGCTTTCTGTAGTCTCCATCATCCCAAGTATCAAAGACTGCTTGAGCTGGTACCATCACTGACCATCCACCTGATGGATAATAAGTTGCTTGACCAAAGAAACCCGTAAAAGCGGCTAGATAATCCCTGGATTCATCATTAATGTTGGTCCCAACGAAGTCTATCACAAAAATCGGCTCTAAGGAATTATCTGTATTCACGGCATGAAAAATATTCCGATAATCAGGCTCCAAAGCCAAATTGAAACGTCCTGCATTATTGATGACATCAGTAGCTTCATCGTAGGCCAATTGAAAGTCTCCTCTTGTGAGATAAACACTTGCAAGAAAAGCACCTGCCGCAGCTTTACCAGGAAGTGCTCTATTGTCTCGTGTATCTAAAAGATTCTCCTTGGCAAATTGAAAGTCTGCGATGATGCTTTGATATATTGTTTCTGCAGATACTCGAGGAGCTATGGATGCATCGGCAGTCGATGTCGTCTCGTCCAAAAATGGAACATCTCCAAAAAGTCTGACCAAGTGGTAGTAGGCAAAACCTCTGATAAATCGTGCTCGTGCTGCTATCTCTTCTGTAACCGCACCTTGATCCCCAATAAGCTCAAGTTCTCGAAGGGTCTCATTAGCCCCTCTTACTATTTGATAGAGCCGAGGCCAGAAACTTCTGTCAGGGTTAGATGGATTCAAAATCAGTGGATTACTTGCTGACACTGTGAATTGATCGTGTTCAATTCTTTCAGGAGCAGTCGAAGGGTTTCCAATATCTACCATATCAGAACGTAACATAATGACTAATCCCAATCCCCTAGATAAAAATGCTCTTGCATCTAAATGACCATAAGCACCAGCAATCGTTGTCTCGACTGTTTCTAAATTGAGATCCCTTTCATCGGGCTCCAGTTGACTTATGGCATTCTCTTCTAGATCCGCGCAACCAACAATTGCCAAACAAAGTACCGTAGTGAATAAATATAAATATTTTTTCATTTTAATAAATCTTTATGGATTATCTAGAATTTTAAATTTAAACCAACAGTAACAGACCTAAGATTAGGGTAATTACCAAAATCATGTCCAATTATCACATTATCATCTCCTCTGCTTTCTCCACCGCTACCAAAGAAGCTCACCTCTGGATCTAATCCAGAATAGTTTGTAAAAGTCAATAGATTCTGAGCACTAAGAGACACCCTTGCTGATCTGAATCCTATGTTCTCAAACAATCCATCAGGCAAACTATATCCTAATGCTACATGTTTAAGTCTCACATAACTTCCGTCTTCTACAAAACGAGATGAACGCTCTCTTCCTCTAATTGCAGCTCGAGGGATATCTGTATTGGTATTTTCTGGCGTCCAAGAATTTAACACATCTGTTAAACCGTTGCTATCACCATTAAACAATTGAACTGCCGTTAGGTTGTAAATATCTCCACCTACAGCTCCCTGAAAAAAGACATTTAAGTCAATATTTTTATACGTGAGTGAATTGGTTACACCAAAAGTAAAATCAGGATTTGGATCACCTATAATCTGTCTGTCACTATCATTAATCATTCCATCAAAATTACCCTCTGCATCTGCTACTTCAGCAAACAATGGTTCTCCTGGAATTGGATTTCCATCTCCATCAAATGACACCGATCCTAATGCTGTACCAGCAGGAATAGCACCACCTTGATAGACACCTTGGTAATCAAGTCCCCAAAAAAGACCAACAGCCTCGCCTTCTCGTAAAATGTAGGTGTTACCACCAGCGAAATAACCTGGAGCACCACTAGCTATAATTTCTGATCCCCCTGATAACTCTATTACTTCACTTCTGTTTCTTGAAAAGTTAACATCAGTAACCCATCTAAAATCACCTTTGTTGATGTTATTTGAAATTAAAGAAAACTCAAATCCACGATTGTTAATCGCACCAACATTTCTAAGCACGTCTAAATCAGTGGTTCCTAAGAAAAAACTTGAAGCTCTATCTATAGCTAAAAGGTCATCTGTGTCGATATTGTAGTATTCAGCGCTAAATGTGATTCTATCTTCTAATAAACCAATATCCACGCCTACATTTGTTTGTGTTGACGTTTCCCATCTCAAATCTGGATTTTCTTCACGAGCTAAATCTACACCAAATGCCCCATCAACCTCTGAAGGTGGCTGCACTCGAAAAATAGAAAGCGACTCGAATGGGCCGATGGCTTGATTACCAGTCATACCATAACTAGCTCTTAATTTAAGACTGGATATACCTTTGACATTGCCAAAGAATTCTTCATTTGAAACTTTCCATCCAACTGCAAATGAAGGGAAAACTGCAAATCTGTTATTTGCCGCAAAATTTGATGCGCCATCCCGACGAATTGTAGCAGTAAGCAGGTATTTGTTTGCCCAATCAACATTAAAACGGCCAAAAACTGACTCGATTTCAGATTCAGAGAACCGGGAATCGACAGTCCGTTGATCAATCTGGCCAGCTTCCAAGTTGAAGAATGAAAATACATCAGACAATAATTCACGAGCACCAGCTTCAAATCCTTCTGTAGTCAATCTTTGATAAGAATGTCCAACTGTTGCTGTAATATTACCTTGTCCAATTGGTCTTGTATATGTTAGATAATTTTCATTTAACAAGTTTGTTCTTCTGACGGATTCTAAAAATGCTCCACCTGTTGAAAGTTGAAACGTTTGTGGTTTGAAATAGCCCTCTGTACTGTTTTGAGCTCTATAACCCAGTGTCGTTTTAAAGTTAAGGCCTTCCAATATCTTAAGATCCGCGTACACATTATTTCTTGAATTATCTGTTTTGGTTTCGTTAGTTATCTGTGTTGCCACAGCCACCGGATTTTCGATATCATCTCCTACAGTATTTTGTGAGAAGTTTCCATCTTCATTTAAAAAACCAACATCTGGCGAAAATCTGAAAGCCAAAGCGACAACATCGTCACCACCGCCGTTTACAGAACCAATAGCATCGCGACCAGTAGATTGAGTTGAAACACCATTTTGTTCGCCTCGACTAAATATACTGTTCAATCCAATTTTCAATCTATTTCCTACTGTTACATCTACATTTGCTAAAAACTGGATTCTTTCGAAGTCAGAATTAACAACGATTCCTTCTTGGTTGAAATAAGTACCCGATAGGTAATAACTTGAATTCGCTGTACCTCCAGAAACTGCCAATTGGTGATTTTGCGTACTGCCTTGTCTATAAATTTCGTCTTGCCAATCTGTATTTGCTAGTCCTTGAGCATAAGGAGGGTCTCCTGCATTACTACGGATCATGTTTTGATATTGTGCAAATCCATTCGCATCAAGCAAGTCCAATCTATTAGTCGTCTCCTGAAAAGAATAACTCGTATTAAGCTCCACGGTTGGCACACCGGATTTACCCTTCTTGGTTGTTACTAAGATAACTCCTCCTGCCCCTCTAGATCCATAGATCGCTGTAGCCGACGCATCTTTTAACACCTCTATTGACTCAATGTCATTTTGCTGTGGAAAAGCAGCTCCTACAAAACCATCAACTACCACTAATGGGTCACTGCTTGCATTAAGAGAAGAACTACCACGTACTCGAATTTTAATACTTGCACCTGGTTCACCACCATTCTGTGTTTGTACAGCAACTCCGGCCGCACGACCCTGTAGTGCCTGACCAGCATTTAATAATGGGAAAGCTTGTATGTCTTCAGACTTTACAGAAGCCACACTACCAGTAATATCACTCTTCTGAACAGTTCCATATCCGATTACGACAACTTCATCTAGTACTTCTGAATCTACGCCTAAGGTGACGTTCAAGTTGGTTTGTCCGTTCACAGGAATGAGTTGCTTCTCATATCCTACATAAGAAACTTCCAGCACATTGTCTGCAGCAGCTTCAATGCTAAAATTACCATCAATATCTGTTGCAGTACCAGAATCAGTTCCCTGGACCATTACTGTTACTCCAATTAAAGCTTCACCGCTTTTATCTGTGACTTTACCGTTAATGACTTCTTGTGCATTTACACTTACAGTAGCTAAACAGATAAGAACAAAAAGCCCTATACCCCGATTAGTGTGTCCAGTAAATTTTTTTAGTAAATATTTCATTCATGTTATTTTAAAAAACAATAGTTTTTAATCGAGTATAATCACATGATTAGCTCCATAAATTAAGTACGGCTTCTTCGTCACTACGTAAATTAGTGGCATCATTAACTAAACTTAATGCATAGATAACTACAAATTGGCTAACCAATTTAAAACTAATCAATTATTTATCGAAACTTCCATAAAAAAATAAAGAGATGTGTTATTAAACCGACAACTCACTTTTGACTCCGTATTTTTGGTTATTTGTCCGCACTATTTAATTTATTGGATCATCAACTTTTCCTTGAAGAGGATGTCTTGTTCATCTTGAATTTGGAGAATATAAATTCCGGCAGCTATATTTCTATAGATTAACTGATGATCGATACCTTCAAATACAAAACCACCTACTCTCCGACCCTGCATATCAAAAATTCTGACGGTATAGATCCCTTCCTCTTTCATTTCGATGGTTAAGTCCCTGTTTTGCGTCGGATTTGGGAATACGCGTATTTGCAAGCGCTCTTCCTCTACCTTTGGCGGTGGCGGATCTCCCCCAAGTACAGCCAATCTAGTAACGTTTGTATCCCCATCATTGTCCGTAGCAATAACTTGTAGGTAATGAACTTCATGAGAAAGATTCTGAATTGTAGTAGCTACATTAGTGAATATGAAAGGTGCTTCGGTGTCAGTAGCAATTGGTTCTCCGTTGATAAGCAACTTCACATTTTGGATTGTACCATCACTATCATTCGCTTCTACTTCTATATCATCGCCCTGCCAAGTTGACACATCAATTGGTCTCGTTGGATTGATAAAACTCACATCTGGTACCTCTCCACGAAATCCCCCATCTGAAAAGTCTCCTTGACCACCCCATGTGCTTAGTAGATCATAAATGTCACCAGATTGCTGCTCCCTTATTGTAATGTTATCCACTGCGCTCTGGCCTAAACGATCCTTCAACTGCTGGAGATAAAGACTCCTAGGCTCTATGTTAGCGCCCCAACTTTCCCAATATCCTTCACCAGTCTGATTGGTACCGATACAACCTATGCCCCAATTGATTGCGCCATGTGGGCTGTCCACACGAAACTCTCCTGTATATGAAGCCATATTCCAAAACATGGTTTGTGCTCCTGCCCATCCATGTCCAGAACCAGAATTACCACGATTCCACACCCTTGTAGAACCTCCGCTAATGTTGTCAAAGAGTGTACCTGTAGCCCACCTGTGATGAGGACCAATATCTGATCGGACATTTTCTGCAAGCCCATCCAAAAAGACATTTGGACCTGCGACTCTGGAACCTGTTGTAAAATCGTGACGACCATTAGTCGCATAACATCGTTGAAATAGATTTCCTAATCCATCCTGGATAGCAAAAGGATATCGTCTCCCTCCTGAAACATGAGACTTGGGGTCAATATATGCGCAATCCTGAACGGTTGTAAAATTGGCATTTTCAATATTTACAGTGCTATAGGCAAGGTATTGACCTGTAACTTGTTTCACCCAACAATTTTCTGAATCTTTTAGTCTTACAGCAGTCCAAGCATGAGATTCGTCCACATCGCTGTCATAAAAAGATTGGATTCTCATGTTTTCAACGCCGCACTGGCTGATGCGTCTTGAAGATCGAATTTTAGAAATATATCCACCTCCGTACATATCTTCAATAACATCAACTATGGGGATATCTATGGAGATTCTGTTGCCAGATATATCAGTGATTACTCGTTCATGGTCAATGGCATAACTGCTAGGAGTCCATGCAGTACAGCCACTTTTCCCTTGACATAATGTTTCCTGATCCATACCTAATTCATCGATCCATAGCTGGTTTGGTGTTCTAGTGACCACAATTTTTTCTCCTATCACAAAATTGGAAGCATTCTCTACCTCAAACGAATACGATCCTACTGGCACATATTCGCTTGTAATAGCTTGGGTAAATTGTGTATCTGTGCTGATACTGCCAGATCCCAAAATGGAGATAACGCTATGATTGACTCGCGGATTAGCATGAAGAACGGTACCATTTAATCCTTGTCCTTCTCCTCTTAAAACGACACCAGATTCTCTAACTATTAAAACATTTTCCAAACTATAATGCCCTGCTTTAATTAGAACTACTCCGCGAAATCCTATATGGTCTGGTTGGAGTTCTTCGACTTGATTTATCGCCGCTTGAATTCTTCGGGTATCATCTCCTTCTGCCGGACTAACTACAGCTTCTATAGACATATCATTAGGAATCGAAACACCTCCTCCCATATAACCAGCATAAGAAAAATCCGGAATGATGTTAACCGCATTAGACTGACCGTTCATTGGAAAAGGAACATAAGTTAATTCGCCTTGATCCAAATAGATCAATTGGGAAGAATGTTGACCGTGAGCTAAATACACTGCAATAAGGCCAAAAATCAGGAAAGATATTCGTTGAATATTCATATCAATGAGATTCTGATTTTGTTTTCCAAATCATTACTTGAATTGAACCCAAGCCCAGTTGAAGGCCACATTTATACATCTGAATAGTAAACTAGTGATAAAATCTTTACTCCGAGATATATGCGGGCAATATGATAGCTTAATGTAATATCTAAAACAAAAAAGAGGAACACCTAAGTAGACATTCCTCTTTTCTCTATGGAAATATAAGTTCCATTTTTATCAGTTAATTAAACGATTAGAGTTTACTCATCATCGCCTACTGTCGCTTCAGAACTATTAGGATGATAAGGAGAATCAACATTAACCTCAGAGTCTAGATCATCACCTGTTACTCTTCCTTGGAAGTCATCTTCGAAAACAACTACCTCAGATCCTGAATCCGAAGAATATATCACAATATCATCAACCTGATACATCCCATCACTTGTAGATGAATTTGAGTTGTATTTCCACTGGAAATTAGCAGCACCATCTATAACAGCTGCTAAATGACCTTCAACATCTCCTGCACCACCATTGGTCGTACTTATTGCATCTGTAATTACTGTTGTCTCGCCTATTCTCACTGAGTAAGTAGGAGCACTTACACCATCAGCAGCCCAACTTACCTCAACTTCTGTCCATACGTCAGGCATTCCTTCAGGGAAGTTAGCTTCAGCGATAGATTCGTCAGAAGCACCTTCTCGGAATTCATGAGGAGCATTGTCCTTAAACCTTACTTCGACAAGTGAAAAATCACCAGTTGTTGAAGAACCAGCAACGTTAATAAAACCGTCTCTAATGTCCATATCTACAGGACCTTCAGAAACTCTGTATACAAAAGTGATTCTTCCTGTTTGTATAGAATCAATTGCTAATCTAAGCTCACCTGTATCATCGCCTGAAGTATCGGTAATGATAGCAAACCTGTTTACAGGTGCGGTTACCGTAATGGATTCCGTTACTGAACCTGTTACTCCATCAGAGGCAGTTACTGTCAATGTAACATCATAAGTACCTTCTTCTGGAAAAGTAAACGAAGGGCTCTCATCAGTAGAGGTTCCAACTCCACCAAAATCCCAAGAAGAAGAGAAAGATCTATCAGTGATTCCGTTTACCACGGAGTTATTCGTAAAATCATATGCCAGAGAATTGTCAGCATCAACCTGTGCGGAGAAATCTGCAACGACTACAGAGGGATCAGGATCAGGCACTACTGCTATAGGGTCATCGTCATCACCACATGAGGTGATCACTGTAAGTGCAATAAACAAGGACATCATTAACATGATATGCTTACTTATTTGAGTTAAAGAAATTTTCATCTGAGTTATTTTTTCAATTTATTCAAAAAATATGATTATTTGATATTGCTTTTTGCATACGAATTACATCCTTGAGTTGCTCCTTTATGAATTGAATAACGTATAGTGAATCTACTTACCATAAACCTCATTCTGTTGGGATGAAGTACTGATCTTCCATAACCTCACACATTATGTTAAAAAACTTCATAATGTCAGTAGATAAATTGGTTGCCCAATTTATGCGGAACTAATTAAACCGCCAAAAAAATTGATTCTTTTTTTACTTTCTATGGAGTTAAATATCGTCTGAAAGCTCTTTGAGAGGAACGTAAACATCGAATAGATGATTTGACAGATTTTCGGAACACTATCAAAATCTATTCGATCCTTCTACTCTGTATCGCCTGCCAAGCTAATTCACAAAACAATTTAGTCAGCAGATTTAAGTTTGCAAATCTCTCATTTGTTGTTAAACCCTTTGAATAGCGGTAATAAATTTGTTGGACAATAACTGCATTTTTAAATAGGCCGAAGGCATAATAGAATACTAAATGATTAACAGGACGGCCGCTTTTTTGTGCATACTGCTCGACAACTTCTAGTCGACTTGGATTGCCTGGCCTCATCGTTGGATATGGAAATGTCATTTGGATCATTGGGTTATCATTGGCGGTTACCCAGTAGGCAATCGCCGCACCTAAATCCATGAATGGATCGCCAAGTGTGCACATTTCCCAATCCAGTACTGCTGTAATGTTTTGCCAGCTATCATCTTCGAAAACGACATTGTCATATTTATAATCATTGTGGATGAGGCAGTGGTCGTATTCAGTAGGCTGGTGCTCATCAAGCCAAGTCATTACTTTTGGAGCCTCAGGAATTTCTTCCGTTTTCGCTTTTAGATATTGCTTGCTCCAATTTCTTACCTGGCGTTCAACATAACCATTCGGTTTCCCTAAATCTGATAGACCAACACTTTCATAATCCAACCCGTGCAGCTCCACTAAAGTATCCAACCAGCTGTTGGCAATGACTGGGAATTCTGATTCTGAAATATTTCTTTCTTTAGCTACTTTGTTGTCTATGATGATCCCCTCAACTTTTTCCATCACATAAAAGGAAGAACCAATGATTGACTCGTCTTCTGTGTAGGCAAAAGCTTCTGGTGCTTTTTGAAAACCATTATGTAAACCATTCAACACTTTGAATTCTCTGCCCATATCATGTCCACGCTTCACTGCTCCTTTTGGTGGACGACGCAATACCAATTCTTTATTTTCTATTTGTAATAAATAGGTCAAGTTAGAAGCTCCGCCAGTAAACTGTGATACTTCTAAATGACTATTGCTATCAGAAATTAATTTGTGTTTGAGCAGGAATTCCTTTAATGGATGCTCATTGAGCTCTTCTCCTTTCCTTACGTTTTGCATAAATTTATGTATCTAGGAATTAAGGAGAAGGTACATATAGTTTAAAACAAATTACTAAGAACTGTGTGCATTATTTCTGTGATCGAATGGATTTAATCAACGCAAGACACTGATTCACAGCATGAGACAATTCATCATATGCTTCTCTTTTGATGATATCCTTACTAATCAATTTTGAGCCCATTCCAACGCAAGTTGCTCCCGCGCCAAACCATCCTGTTAAGTTCTCTTCTGTAGGAGCGACTCCACCCGTTGGCATGATGTTGGTCCAGGGTTGAGGGCCTTTGATGGCTTTAATGAAACCAGGTCCATACACACTGCCCGGGAATAATTTTACGAGTTCACAACCCATTTCTTCTGCCATTCCGATTTCAGATAGTGAACCACATCCGGGTGCAAACATTACCTTTCTACGGTTGCATACTTTTGCGATATCATCTCTGAGTGAAGGGGTAACAATAAACTTTGCTCCGCATTGCATATACAGGGAGGCGGTACCAGCATTCGTAACAGATCCTATTCCCAGAGCCATTCCTTCCAATTCTTTATTTACATACTTAGATAATTCGGCAAAAATCTCATGAGCGAATGCACCTCTATTGGTAAACTCCAAAATCCTTGCTCCGCCATCATAGCATGCCTTCAGGACACTCTTGCAAGTGTCCAAATCTGGATTAAAAAACAAAGGTACCATACCCTGTTCTTGCATCAATTGAAAAACTTCTATTCTATTCATGCCAATACTTATCTAGAAACTCTTCCACTTGCGTCACCAGCCATCAATTTCTCAACTTCAGGGACGGTTACTAAATTGGAATCGCCTTTAATTGTGTGTTTGAGACAGGAGGCAGCTACTGCAAATTCCAATGCTTTTTGATCACTTTCATACGTCAAAAGCCCATAGATTAATCCTGCCATAAAGCTATCGCCTCCTCCTACTCTATCTACAATATGTGTGATTTGATAGGTTGGTGCTTCGTATAAAGTGGTGCCATCATACAAGACTCCAGACCATGTATTATGAGAAGCACTTATGGAACCTCTTAACGTTGTAATTACCTTTTTAGCTCTAGGGAACATTTTTTGGAGTTGTTGCAAAACTGATAGATATGATTTACCATCCACACTCCCGCCGTGTGTAACATCGACCCCTTCTGGATGTAGTCCAAAATGTTTTTCTGCATCTTCTTCATTACCAAGTATAACATCACAGCCTTCGACTAATGCAGGCATTACCTCCCCCGGTTCTTTGCCATATTTCCACAACTTCTTCCGATAGTTCAAATCTGTAGATACGGTGACTCCCATTTTGTTTGCCATTTTAATGGCTTCCAAACAAGCATCAGCAGCTCCTTGCGAAATTGCAGGAGTGATGCCAGTCCAGTGAAACCAATCTGCATCTTTAAATACGCTTTCCCAATCGATCATACCAGATTCGATACTTGCCATGCCAGAATGTGCTCTGTCATACACAACTTTACTACCTCGACTGACTGCTCCAGTTTCTAAAAAATAAATACCCAAGCGCTCTCCTCCTCTGAGGACATGCTGCGTATTTACATTTCTCTTCCTTAACTCCATTATTGCACATTCTCCAATATCATTGGATGGAATTCTGGAAGCAAAAAAACTATTTAGCCCATAATTAGCAAGCGAGACAGCTACATTACTTTCACCTCCGCCGTACACAACATCAAACTGATATGTTTGAGAAAAACGTTTGAAACCAGGAGGGCTCAACCTCAACATGATTTCACCAAATGTGACAATCTTTTTCATTACGCTTATTACTCTTTGTCTTTTATGAAAAGGCTAAGCCGCCGTTTATGTCAAAATTCGCTCCAGTCACAAAAGAGCTTTTAGCAGAAGCTAAATAAAGCACCAAATCCGCAACCTCTTCAGCAGTCCCTTCCCTTCTGACTGGTGTTTTGCCAGCGACCATCGTACGAACTTCATCTTTCGTAAAGTCATCATGAAACTTTGTACCGATGAGTCCTGGACAAAGTGCATTTACTCTAATGCCTTTAGGCCCAAGTTCTTTCGCCATTGCTCGAGTAAAGGTACTCACTGCTCCTTTAGAAGATGCATATAGTGCAGACCCTCCGCCTCCACCATCTCGGGCAGCAAGGGAAGACAAATTAATGATTGAGCTTCCTTTACCCATCATTGGCTCAAATGCTTGCATAGCGAAAACAGTACCCTTAAAGTTTACATCCATCACTTTATTATAGAAATCCTCGTCGAATTCCTGCAAGGTTTTGCGAGCAAAAAGTCCTCCTGCATTATTGACAAGGATATGTACTTTTTCACCAAACTCTTTAACTGTTTTTCTCTTTAAACTTTTGATACCCTTTAATGTGGAAATATCAGCTTTAACAGCAATTGCTTTTCCTTTAAAAGACTTTATCTCTTCTAATGTTTTCTTCGCACCAGATCTAGAGCTATTGTAATTTACAACTACCTTTGCGCCTTCTTTGGCTAATTGAACAGATATTGCTCTTCCAATATCTCTAGCGCCTCCAGTGACAACTGCTACTTTACCTTTGAACCTACTCATTTATTTTTTTTGATTTAACTATTAAATTCCGAGTGCCTGACCACCACCAACTTGAATTGTTTCTGCGGTTAAAAATGCAGCATCTTTACTGGCTAAGAAGGAAACAACTCCTGCAACGTCTTCTGGTTGACCTAGTCTTTTCAGCATAATATTGTTTGCCCAAGATTTAAAGACTTCTGGTTTTGTTGATTTAATTCCAATATGAAAATCTGTATCAATAGTACCTGGAGAAACAGCATTTACTCTGATACCATATTCTGCTAAATCCTTAGCTAAAGCTCTGGTAATGGTGTGTACTGCAGCTTTAGATGTCCCATACATTCCAGCTCCCGGTCCACCTGCATTCCATCCTGCATTAGAGGTGTAATTAATGATTGTTGGATTCTCTCCTTTTTTCAAATAAGGAATAGCTGCTCTTGATGCGAAGAATACAGAGTCCAAGTTTAATGCCATAACAAAACGATAGAATTCTGTTGTCATTTCTTCGAATCTAGATCTGCCACCTAGACCACCTGCGTTGTTTACAAGCACATCTATTCTTCCATACTTCTCTCCAATTTTTTTGATGTTTTCTGTCACTGCATCTTCTTGGGTGACATCAAATCCGTAATACTCGGCAGTGATACCATCAGCAGTAAGTTCCTCAATACGTTTGGCTCCTTCTTCGTGCTTTATACCGTTTAATGCAACAGTAAATCCGTCTTTTCCTAATCTTTTTGCTACTGCCAGACCAATCCCTGCGGTTGCACCTGTTACTATAGCTACTTTACCATTATTCATATTTTGATTTTTTTATTAATTTTTTAGTTAATTGATTTAGTTTGGTTGCACTTTTTCAACCTTTGGTATCAATACCCAAACTGCAAATAATGCAATAATTGTAAGAGCTGCCCCCACATAAAATGCTGGCGTATAATTTTCTCCTGCCGTTAATATAGGAACTAAAATTGTTAATGCAAATGCTCCCAACTTGGCTGCCATCCCTGCAATACCAGATAATGTCCCGACAGTATTCTTTCCAAATAAGTCACTTGGTAAGGTTTGAACATTTCCTATAGCAGTCTGAAAGCCAAATAAGATAAAGGCCATAATAATTACAGCCATAGTCGGTGATGCAGGATTAACAAGTAAAAAGAATGAAGGGAACATGATCAAACAGCCAAGTGTGATTACCCACTTTCTTGTTTTATTTACATCCCAACCAGCCTTTATCCTGTTTTGTGCTAACAATCCACCGAACCATGCACCAAGCATTGCACCTACGTAAGGCACCCACCCATAGAGACCTATTTCCTTCACCTCCATTCCATATACTCCATTTAGATAAATAGGAATCCAGACAATGAACAACCACCATATGGGATCGATTGTGGCTGAAGCAATAATAACTCCCCAACTCTGCTTATGTGAAAGCAGCTTAGCTGTTGAAGGATTGTATTCCTCATAATCGACATCATCTTCGGCTTCTGTTTTTTGACCACTTAAAATATATTGTCTTTCTTCCTCGGAAATATTTGGGTGATATTGAGGCGGTGCCTTTACGATCAAAAACCATGGAATCAACCATAAAAGTCCGATAAGGCCTACAACTATAAAGATCATCTGCCAACTAAACCAAACTGTCAGTAAAGCGATCGCTGGTAAAGCGACAATTCCACCTATTGCTGCTCCTGAGTTAAATAGACCTTGTGCAAATGCACGCTCATGAGTGGGAAACCATTCTGCATTACCCTTTGCAGCACCTGGCCAGTTACCCGCCTCGGCCACACCTAGTATTGATCTAAATACAATAAAAGATATTGCACCCGTAGCAAAAGCATGTAGTGCTGTTGCAATAGACCAAACGCCTATTGATAATGCAAAGCCTAATCGAGTACCTATCCAGTCAAATATTTTTCCAAACAGAGCTTGGCCCATTGCATAAAAAAATATGAAGCTACTTGTGATATAGGCATAGGTTGCTTTTCTTCCATCACTATCAACATCAGGATACAGATCAGCAGCAATGTCAGGCCATAAGACTCCAAGTGCTTGTCTATCGATATAGTTAATAACTGTCGCCAATGCAATGAGCCCAATGACCCACCACCTTAATCCTCCTCTTTTCTTATTTATTGCTCCGGCCATGACTGTAAATCTAATTGTTTATGTCCTAAAAAATCTTCTCTTGCTGGGCTGAATACATCAATCAATATTCCAGGTTCTTTACACACACATCCATGCATCACATGTGGCGGTATGTAAAATGAATCACCGCCTTTGATGATTCTCACATCATCGCCTATTGTCATTTCAAATACTCCACTCTCCACATAGGTAACTTGTGAATGATAGTGCTTATGCATTTGACCAACAGCTCCTGTCTTAAATCTTGCTTTGACCAACATGATCTTGTCATCATATCCCATGATCTGTCTGTCTAGGCCTTCTGCAACTTGTTCCCAGTTAGTCTCAGTATCGATCCAGTATTCTTTAGTTGGTTTTATGTCTTCGTGTAAACTCATATATTCTAATTCATTTATTAATCAAAAATAATTCTCTACTTAGGTTCTACGCTTTCGCCCACCGTAGCCTTTTTAAACCAAACTTCAGCATAGCTGCCATTGGTATATTGTTTTGCTATATCACCATCATAAGTATCCGCTCCAGCACACCAAACCATATTGGTTTCTGGATCTTTTCCATTGGTTTGATTGTAAGAACCCTGTTTGAAATAATTCAATTCTCCTGCATATGCATTACTGCGCTCCACACCATCTTGTCCTATAGGTACAAATAATTTTTTAGTCTGGTCAGGTATGTCTTTTTCAGCAACATAGGATGATCTTATCAGGTTCTTTGTAAACGTTTTGGTTTCGTGGCCCTCACTTTCAAATGTGAGATACATAATACCATTATGAACATTGATTTCATATTTGAATTCTTCTCCTAGTTCTATACCATCTTTTGGTTCAGGAGGAAAATCTCCTGGCTCTGAACCCACAACCGAAAAATCATGGCCCCAAACTGGGTAAGAAAAATCCCATCTTCCAGAGTTGTCATCTCCTGCAGTATTGATTTCATAATTCCAAAAAACAGAGCCTTTGGTATGACCAGGAAATTTCTTGTAGAATATTTTGCAAGGTTCGTTTTCATGTCCTTCTCCACTGTGGATTTGTCCTATTACTACGGAATAAGATGCTGCTACTCTGGCATCACCAGAAGTTGAAACATGCATCACTTTACAATCACCTGTTAATTTACCCCCTTGCTCTGGTGTCCATTCTCTTTTTTCATGTAGCTCTGTGCGAGTGTTGCTTGAGTTCTTCGAAGTCACACCAGAATTAGGTGTCTTATAAACTACCCATCGCATTGTACCATCAATCACAGTATAGAAAAAATCTTTATGTTGAAATCCTACAAGATCATTTATGGATGTTCCATCACCCATTAACATTTTAAATTTATCCATGAAGGGAATGACTTCACTGGGATTGACGATCTTCTTGTTCAAGCCATCATTGGCAGTAAAATATCCTTGATTCGAAATGGCATCATCGGATATCTCTACACTTGCCTCCTTAAACCATACCTCTGCATAATTACCATCTTCATATTGCTTGTGGAGATTGCCATTATGAGTCTCCGCACCAGAGCACCAAACTTTATTCACAATCGGATCTTTACCATTGGTTTGATTGTAGGAACCTTGCTTAAAGAATAGCCCTTCATTAGCATAGGCATTTGGTCGTTCTACACCATCTTGACCTATTGGTACAAACAGATTCTTGACCTGCTCTGGCATGTCTGCTTTTGTTGCATATTCTGATCGAATTAGATTTTTTTTGAATGTCATGGTTTTGTGTCCATCACTCTCGAACTTAACAGTCATGATGCCATTCTTCACCTCTACATCATAGCTAAATTCTTCGCCAATAGCAATGCCATCTTGTGGTTCTGAAGGATAAGAATTCTCTTCAGCACCTACCACAGAAAAATCATATCCCCATACTGGATAAGAATAATCCCACCTACCTGAGTTATCATCTCCTGCTGTATTAATTTCGTAATTCCAAAAAACTGATCCTTTGGTATGACCTGGAAATTTTTTATAGAATATCTTAAGAGGTTCATTTTCGTGACCATCAGCACTATGTATTTGACCGATTACTACGGAATATGAAGCTGCCACGCGTGCATCGCCAGTTGGTGATACATTCATTACTTTGCACGTAGCGGTTAATTTCCCTCCTGCCATGGGCGACCATTTCTTGTTTTGCGCTAGTTCGGTTCTCGTATTATTAGAAGTACCATGCGTATTACCAGCATTAGGTGTTTTGTATACTACCCAATTATGCCCGCCATCATTTATGGTATAAAAGAAATTTTTGTTCGCAAAATTTGTTGGAATGCCCGCATTGGATCCATTTCCTAAGATCAGTTTGAAATGATTAAATATGGAGTGTATGCTGCTAGGATAAACAATTTGTTGTTGATCAGATGACTTACTTGATTCATCAGATGAATTGGTGCAAGCGCTTATGATCACAATGATCATCAGTACAGCCGCCAGAAAATTTATTTTTTTGTTCATTGATTTCAAATATTAAGCGAATCTAAAATTGCAACGATTCCGGTATAAGAAATAACACAGGCAAAAATTAGCGCTGTGGTCATTCCAAAATTGAGAAAAATAGATGCTTTATTCTCACCCATGAGCTTTGATCTATTTAGTAAAATAATAATAGAAATAATAACTAGAGGTAGTACGAATACGTTAAACACCTGAGAAAGAATTTGAGCATTGATGGGATTTGCACCAAAAATTGGGACTGTCAATCCGACAAGACATGCTATCCCCGTAATAATCTTAAACTGTTTCGATTTTAAATCGAGTTTTCCTGATTGATAGTCAGCAATTAAGATTGGTGTAATTAATAAAATGGGAAATACTGAAGACAGACCAGCACCTAATACGCCAAATAAAAATACAGTAGTAGCAAAATCTCCAAGTACAGGTTGAAGCACATACACCATATCAAAAACTTTATTTATCGTTTGTCCTTTTCCAAACACTGTACCTGCAGCGATTGCCATAATGGATCCACTAATGATAAAAATTAGTAATGCAGCTATTCTAGCATCTCTGCTTTGATCGGAAAGATTTGCCTTTGTCCATCCTTTCCCTAAAACAAATAATGGTCTTGACAAGAAAGTAGCAGCAGCCATTGTAGTACCAACAAATGCAGCGACTAGCATTTTACCTCCAGGTACATCAGGTATTTGTGGCCGTAAACCGTTTCCAATTTCTTTTGGATCAGGTAAGACAAAGAAAAGTGAAATAACAAATGAAATTGCCATTATGGACACAAAGAAAATCAATACTTTTTCTAAATAACTAAATCTACCTTGCCATAAAATTAAATACATTGCAGAGATGATTACAATTCCAATTATTAATACAGAAGCATATGGATTAGATGCGACTATTGGAAAAAAAATGGATAATGATTCAAACAATGCGTTTGCAGAAATACCTAAAATTCCTATCAACGAATTCCATTGCCCAACTGTGATTCCCAGAATAATTAAAATTGCAATAATGTTACCGCCTTTTATGTGTTTTCTTATTGCATAAAGCGCAGTCTCTCCAGTAACCAGAGTATACCTACCATATGCCTCCATCAATATCCAAGAAAAGATACAACTCAATAGTAGGACCCAAAGTAATTCCATACCAAACTTATTCCCTGCCACTACCATTGAGGTGACGCTACCTGTACCAATCGTATAACCAATAGCCATAAAAGCTGGTCCAATACCCAGAAGAATCGATTTGAACTTTTGCAGTATTGAACGGCTATTAGACATATTTATAGGTCAGTAAAACAGAAATTATTGAAAACAACAAGTATCATTTGTACACCTGTCTTTTAAAACATTATTCTTTGATGATGAATTACATAACATAGATTGTTATGCTCAAACTTTTATAAATCCGCTGAAAATTTTTCTCTAATGATTTATTTATTGCTTTAGTTTAGTGTACTCAGAGTAAATGGGAAACCCAGAGGGTTCCCCATTTTAAATACATGAAAAAACTTTCTTTACTGAAAAGTAAGTCTCAATAGAAAATACAAATGTATAATCAGATGGACTGTAAAATTCATTTTGCAATTTAATAGCCTGGATTTTGTGTGATAGTGCCAAAACTAGCTAGTACTTCCGAAATTGGAATTGGAAATAGTAGGAAATCAGGATTAACTGTTTGTCCTATTTCAGCGTTAACTGTACCAGTTCTCACCAAATCAAACCATCTCTGACCTTCGAATGCTAACTCAAGTCTTCTTTCGTCTTGAATAGCTTGTCTAATTTCAGACGCTCCAGAAGCAGAAGAGTCGGATAAACCAGCTCTATTTCTGATCGTGTTCAATTGTGTTAATGCACTTGCAGAATTTCCATTCTCATTCAAAGCTTCAGCATACAACAATATAACATCTGCTAATCTCAATTCAATCCAATCGTGATCAGGACCTCCAGTTTGCGGAAATTTTGGAGATGCCATTACTGACTCATCAATTGTAATAGCTCTTCTTAAATCAACATCTCCATTAGCTTCACTTGCATCAAAAGCCGCAATTAAGTCAGTATCTAAAGGCAATAGAGATTTTGTATCCAGACCACCTGACCATGACCAAAATTCTGAAAACCCATATTCATCAACAATAGAACTTGATACTTGTGTCGCAAAAATGATTTCTGAATTCAAATCATTTTCCACGCCAAAAATAGAACCAAAATCATCTTGCAAGCTAATACCCGCACCCGCAGCACCGTTAACAACAGCAGCAAGTTGTGCTTCAGCAGCACCAAAATCACCCATTTGCATAAGTACTTTACCCAACATTCCTTGAGCGGCAACGCTAGTGGCTCTACCATTTGATGCTTGAGCAGGTAATATTGCTATTGCTTCCTGCAAATCAGGAATGATTACATTGTTATAAATGTCAGCAACAGGCTGTCTAGCTAAAATGGATTGATCCGTTGTACTAGGTGAAGCAACTAAATTAACTGTTACATCGCCAAATACTCGAACTAATTTGAAATAAGACAACGCTCTTAAAAATCTAGCTTCACCTATTTCAGATGCATTTGTAGAGTTTTCAATTACATTATTCGTACTTAGTATAGACCTGTACAAAGCAGTATAGAAAGGACCAAAAAATTGATCTTCCATAGCCGTTAAGTTAGGGCCGTATGTATCAAATTCTGTGAATGGTGGTTCGAACATGAAAGCATTATCAGCTCTGAAGTCTCCCATTACAGCCATTGGTGTAACAGATCCGAGCTGATAAAAATATGCTGCATTCAAAACACCAGTAAAATCTGTTAATGAATTTGCACTAGCGATATTCGGTGGAAATTGTTCCAAATCATTATCGCATGATGTTAGAAACAAGAATGTTCCTAGTAGTATATATAATATTCTCATTGTTTACTTATTTAAAAATTAACATTTATACCTGCAGTAAAACTTCTTACAACCGGAGTTGCACCTACTTGTACACCTGATGTAGTTGGGCCTAAGTAACCACCATTTGTGATCTCAATTCCTTCTGGATTGAATGATGTGTAATCAGATCCAAAGAGGTATAACAAATTGGTACTTGCGACAAATACTCTAGCTCCACCTAAACCAATCTTATCAGTCACACCTGAGTTAAGTGTATACCCAATTGTCAAGTTTCTGATAGCTGTATAGGATGCATC
Organism: uncultured Saprospiraceae bacterium; assembly: GCA_964398295.1. Lineage (GTDB taxonomy): Bacteria > Bacteroidota > Bacteroidia > Chitinophagales > Saprospiraceae > CALFUK01. The sequence goes on from CAYNMW010000009.1 coordinate 40,587, forward strand.
TTGAAGTGTTGCATCAGTTTGATCTCTGTTACGAGCAAAATGCTGTCCAGCATTTACGCCTATATCAGCAATACCGTCACCATTCTCATCGAAGCTATCACGTAGTCTACCACCCCATTGTGAGTTATAGTATAATGGATCAATGTTATACACATCAGCTCCTTGAGTTCCTTGTAACTGAATAGAAACATCAAAATCGCCGAAGCCTACTTGACTATTCAAACCCCAGTAAAAGTCAGGTGTGTTTTGTCCAATTTTGACTAAGTCACCACCTTCTTCTACAGTTCTTGTTCTGTCAATTACACCATCATTATTCTGATCAACAACGTAACTCTCACCACTATTGATGTCATTGTTTCTTGTCGGATCTTCAATATGTACAGATTCAACTAATCCAGTAGTTTCTAATCCCCACATTTCGCCTATTTCTCCACCAACGTAGTTTCTAAATACTGGACCTCTACCACTTTGACCATAAATGACTCTAGGTAATTCATCCAAACCACCTAAGTCAGTAATTTCTGAATTAACAGTAGATAGGTTAGCGTTAACGCTCCAACGAACAGCACCGTTGTTGATTATATTTGCACCAACTTCAAACTCCAAACCAGAACTTCTTACGTCTCCAGAATTAAGCGCTATAGAAGTCGTACCTAATACCTCAGAAACACTCTGATTAATTAAGATGTCTTCAATGTCTGATGTATAGTAATCTACACCAACTGTAAATCTGTTGCCTAAGAAACCTAGGTTAACACCGAAGTTAGTCTCCGTATTCGTCTGCCAAGTAAGGTCTGGATTAGCAACATCTGAAGGGATAAGGAAGCCATTTCCAAATATTGTTGCTTGGGGATTTAACAAACTCAAAGACGTAAACGCTCCTAAGAAAGAAGTAGTCCCTAATGAACCTCTACTAAATCGTAGCTTCAAATCAGTTAAAAAGTCATTGCTGTAGAATGCTTCATTATGTACATTCCATCCTACAGAGATTGCTGGAAATGTGTTGAATCGATTATTTTCTCCAAAACGAGAATCACCATCTCTTCTCAATGATAAAGACACTAAGTATCGATTATCATAAGCATAGTTGATTCTACCAAATTGACTTCTTCTTGAGATTGTTTCATCTCTTTCACTAACAGCAATATCTGCTGGATCTAACAATGCAAAATTGATAGGCTGACCGAATGGTATATTGGTAGCATCCAATGCTACAGCGTCAATAAAGAAATTTTGAAATTCAATACCTGCTACTGCAGATATGTCATGTCTGCCAATAACTTTACTATAATTCAAAGTCGTTTCACTCAAAACAGATGTACGCTGAGTATTTGTTTGGTCTAGTGCTGTTTGAGTAGATCTAGCTCTAGAATCAAACTCAAGTCCTCTCCAGAAGAAATCTTCAGTATCTCTGATATCACCACCAAGCACTGTTTTCACATTCAAGCCATCAGTGATGTTGAACTGTAAATATGAGTTGATATTACCAAAAACCGTTTTTTGAAATCGGTCAGTGTTATCAAGCTTCGTTGCTGGACCAGCATCTCCTGATCCTCCAATACCATTACCACTTCTTCCGTAATGCCAATCATTTGCAAAGTCACCAGGTTGTAGTGTTTGGATACTGTTATTAAAAGGAGCATCACCACCTCTGTAGCCAGCATCAAAAGCCGCTAATCCTAGTGCTTGTGCTTGACGGTCCAATTCTTGAACAAATGCAATAGACGCCTCTGTATGGAAAATCGGATGAACACTATACGCTCTCAACAAATCTCTTTGGTCATGTCCCGCGATGTCTCTATCTCCAATAAATCCATTGACATTGATCCCTGCTTCAAATCGTTTGCTCAATTTAGCATCTACATTGATACGAGCATTGATTCTTTCAAAACCTTCAGTTATGACAATACCCTCAGTATCTTGATAACCAACAGATGCAAAGTAATTAACATCTTCAGAACCACCACTTATACTAAAGTCATGATTGTGACTAATTCCTGTTTGGAATAACCAATCTTCAACAGCAACAACATCAGGTGAATTTCTAAATGCATTTAATCTATAATCTAATAAAGCTGGATCTACCTCAGAAACATCTAAGCTTCCATCTGCTATTCCAGCATCAACTATACCAGCCCATTCAGAAGCCGTTGAATTTACATTTTCTGACACGTATCTGTTGGAACTACTTACATAAGCATTGTAAGTGATGTTCACTTTACCAGCTTGTCCTTTTTTCGTTGTGACAAGGACAACACCATTCGCACCCCTAGAACCATAGATTGCAGCTGAAGCCGCATCTTTAAGTACTTCGATACTTTCAATATCACCGGGATTCACTGTAGCTAAACTTCCAGAGATTGGATAACCATCCACAACAATTAGTGGATTAGAATCACCTGAAATGGATGACGCAGCTCTGACCTGAATTTTAGGATCAGCACCAGGTGATCCATCTTGATTTTGTATCAAGACACCCGATAACTTACCAGCTAGGGCATCATCTACACGAGCTGCCTGTATAGCTGCAACTTCTGTTCCAGCCACTTGCGAAATGGCACCAGTATTGTGCGATTTTTTACGCGTACCATAACCAACAATAAGTACTTCATTAAGTGACTCAGAATCAAGAGACATATTGAGATTGATCATTCGTCCTTGCTCGACAGTAACGACCTGTTCTTTGTATCCAATGTAACTTACAACCAGGTCATCACCTGGATTAGCTTGAATGGTAAATCTACCATCAAGATCTGTAATGGTACCAATGTCTGTACCTTGTACCATGATATTTGCTCCGATAAGTGGATCTCCTTTTTCATCAAGGAGTTGACCACTTGCAGTCTGAGCACTCAGAAATGCTGTGCCCAGCAAGACAAAGCAAAACACTAGACTAGCTTTCATCGTAAGCCAAAGTCTAGTATCTAATAGCTTAGATGTAATTTGTTTTTTCATATGTAGAATAATTTTATCATTAAATTATGTGTGTTTCAATCTGTTAGGATTTGATGATTAGTTTTATTTAGCATGTTTAGTGTCGCTTTCTAATGTTCAAGCAACGTGTTTGTTGATTTATTCTAAACTACATGGAACTTTCGCACCCAATTTCACCATGAACCTCATAACAAATATAACTCAACTTTTGAAATAACAGTATGTTTAAAAGAATGGTGGGATGATATTGT
>CAYNMW010000010.1:0-9755 GCA_964398295.1 uncultured Saprospiraceae bacterium
CCTTTAGATTTCATGTAAACCAATACAAGGATTGTCATACAAATCATCGAAACAAACCAACTTGCACCACTATACCAAGCAAACATAGTACTATACCAATGCGCGTCTAGTGACATGACCCACTGCCATATGATGAATGCTGAACTGAATCCTGCAAAGGGTAAAAAGGCTGCGGCCCATACACGAGCAGTGTGATGATGTTTAAATGAAGCATCACCGTCTCTGCCTTCTGCAAGAGATAGTGATCTTAATTTTCTAGCAAAGAAATACCAGACTCCCATCACGATTATACCACCTATTAAATAGACGTGCTTATTTAAGAAGGACGACTTGTGGTTTATGATTTTATCTGTAACAATCGAATCAGGATCATTCCAATGATATAAATGGTGAAACCCTAAATAGTTACCTAATGAAATGATAATCATAATAATGAAGCCAAATATCATAAACAAGGAAAAGGCTTCCCAAACTCTTTTGAATAAGGTATACCAACCAGCCCAAGCTGTGATACATACACAGATAAAGAAAAGGGCAATAAAGGAAATACCTGTAAAGAAGACGGTGTTGTGTAAGAGGTTCGTCCAAAATCTGGTGTGAAACTCATCTGTACCAACAAACCAAGACAGTATCAAACATAAAACTCCTAAACCCATTCCTGCGAATAGTAAAGTTCGTTGACTGCCTGGCATTATATATTCTCTCATTCTATCTCGTTATTCGATATTAATTAATGACTATCTCCATGTCCGTGATCCCCTTCATGATGATCGTCGCCATGTTCGTGATCGTCATCGTGATCACTTCCATGTCCGTGAGCATCATCATGGCCATGTTCGTCATGATGAGTCCCATGGTGATCACCATCATGGTCGCTAGCGTCGTGCCCTTCATGCTGCATTACTTCCTCGACTACCGCTATTTCTCCAGCTGGAACCTCAATCGCATTCAGTGTATTCTCAAATTGATTGTATGTCAAACCAGCTTCTTTAGCATGAATAGATCTGATGTAATGGATGACATTCCATCTTTCTTCATAATTCAACTTATCCTTATAGTTGCCCATCAGATTTTTGCCATGCATAATCGCATGATAGTATCTTCCATTTGAGGCTGCTTTAAACTCATCAGAGATCAAATTAGCTGGTCCTGCAGCATATGCACTCCCATCTCTAGTTAAATAACCCTGTCCGTCTAACTTATCACCATGACAAATACCGCAGTATATGTTATAATTTTGCTTACCACTCGCTATACCTGCATCTGTAATCTTCAATGGATTCTGAATGAGTTCTGCTGTTGCACGAGTTCTTTCTTCTTCAGTATTTCCATAATAATACGGAACGGATTTTTGGGCAGTTCCTTCATTTGAGCCACCTCTAGGAACAGTACCATTTACCGGAGTTCTTGGTTTCGCATATTCGTAGTACTCATCTTCACCACCCCATCTATTGTTATAATAATAACTGTAGTAATTTGCTTCATAGGCAACAGAGTGTGCCATATCTGGCATATATTCTGAACCTGTAGAGTTTCCATGAGGTTGTGAACACGATTGTAGTGTGAGATAAATCACGAATACCAACCCAATAACGAATGTGTTTCTCGTCTTCATTTACAATATTTTTGTACTGACCTCTGACGCTCCAGTTTGAGCAAAAAATGATTCAACAGTACCACTATCAACATGACTTGCATCAAAAGCAATCGCAAACTTATCATCCGTGAGTCTATCATCAAGAGTCGGATTGGTCACACCTGGACCTAAACCGCAAATGGTATAAAAGGTAACTACCATTCCAATAGAAGCAAATAAAACAGTCGTTTCAAATGTAATTGGAATGAAAGCAGGTACTGACCAATATGGCTTACCTCCAAATACAATTGGCCAATCTTTCGTGAAAATCCAAGTCATACCGAGGAATGCTGTCAGCGTACCTAAAGCTCCATAAATGAATCCAGCAATATGCAGTCTAGATTCTTCTAGTCCAAGAATTGGATCTAATCCGTGAACAGGAAATGGAGAAAATACATCTAGTATATCTAAGTGATCGGCTTTAGCAGCTTTCACTGCTTTGAGCAAATCTTGCTCATCATCATATAAACCGTAGATCACCTTTTTATCTCTTATTGTCATAATCTATTGTTTAGGCGATTCGGCCGCCATCTAATTTATCTTTCAATTGTTCGAGCTCATCCCACAAACCATCAGCAGCTAACTTTGCTTGCGTTGGCCATGATTCAGGATTGTTGCCTCCGAAATTACCTTCTGATTTATCTAGTATTCGCTGCAAGTCCTCAACACTTGTTTTATTAATAGCAGCAAAGGTGAAAATTCCAGAAGCCTTTAATACTTCTTGAATTTTAGGACCTATGCCTTCAATTTTAGTCAAGTCATCTTCCATTACTGTAGCTGAACTTGCAGCTGTACTTGAGACATGACTTTTAGTTGATTGATCTGCTTCTTTGACACCGTGTGTTTCTACTGTTTTATGACCGTCATCATGTTTATGTGTGTCGTGGTCATGATCGTGCCCATGATCATCGTGGTCATGATCGTGATCATCGTGATGATGAATTGCATTTGGACCAACATACTGATCACCAGATGTTTTTAGAATTGATTTTATTTCTGCGATTGCTACAACTGGAGCTACTCTCACAAATAATAAATAGAGCGTAAAGAACAATCCAAATGTTCCCACATAAATACCTATCTCTACCCAGGTAGGAACATAAAAGCTCCAACTTGATGGTAAGTAATCTCTTGCAAGTGTAGTCGCAATAATTACAAATCGTTCGAACCACATTCCGATATTGATCAGTATAGACATGAAGAATGTAAATGGAATATTCCTTCTCAATTTCTTACTAAAGAAAAACAATGGAGAGACAACATTACAGAACATCATACCAAAGTATGACCAGTAATATGGACCTAGTGCCCTATTGAAAAAAGCAAACTGCTCGTATATATATCCAGAGTACCAGGAAATAAATAATTCTGTTAAATATGCAACACCTACGATCATACCTGTTGCTACAATTACCTTATTCATCGACTCGATGTGTTCAAGGGTAATGTATTCTTCAAGACCAAGTATTTTCCGAGTAATGATCATTAAGGTTTGAACCATTGCAAAACCTGAAAAGATCGCACCTGCAACAAAATAAGGAGGAAATATAGTTGTATGCCATCCAGGAATTACTGAAGTGGCGAAATCAAAGCTTACAATTGTGTGTACAGAAAGGACAAGTGGAGTCGCAATACCTGCTAACACCAATGAAAGTGCTTCCCATCTTTGCCAGTGCTTAGCTGATCCTGTCCATCCAAATGATAAGAAATTGTAGACCTTTCTTCTGAATCCTTTAGCACGATCTCTTACCGTTGCAAAATCAGGTACAAGTCCAGTGTACCAAAATAATAAGGATACCGTAAAATATGTACTAATGGCAAATACATCCCACAATAATGGAGAGTTAAAGTTTGGCCACAACGGACCTCTTGTATTTGGATACGGAAATATGAACATTGCCATCCAAATCCTTCCCATGTGTATCAATGGAAACAACCCTGCACACATTACTGCAAAAATGGTCATCGCTTCTGCTGCCCTATTTACACCTGTACGCCATTTTTGTCTAAACAATAAAAGAATGGCAGATATCAACGTACCTGCATGACCAATTCCAATCCACCAAACAAAGTTTGTGATGTCCCATCCCCAACCAATTGTTCGATTCAAATTCCACGTACCGATGCCATGCCATATTGTCCAAAGGATACAAAATATACCAAATGTCAAGACACTAACAGAAATTAAAAACGCAATCAACCATGTGCCACTTGGCTTACGCTCTGTTGCAGCAACCAGATCATTGGTTATGTCATGATAGGACTTATGACCTTCAATAAGTGGTGCCCGTATTGGGCTAACTGGTGCACTCATTTATTTGTGTTTATTGTTTATCGACTACGCGTCGAAATTTTCATCTTTATTCAAAACCTTCATCGAATACAGCACAGATGGTCTCACATTCACTTCTTCCAATACTGCATAGCTCATCGGTGAATTGATTCTCTTCGTAACCTCAGCATTCTTATTATTCATATCACCAAATGTGATTGCTCCCGTCGGACAAGAAGTCTGACAAGCTGTTTTCACATCTGAATCTATCAATTTCCTTCCTTCAGTCTTTGCAGTTAATTTACCTTCTTGTATTCTTTGTACACAGAAACTACATTTCTCAATGACACCTCTTGATCTCACAGTTACATCTGGATTCAACACCATACGTGTGAGGTTATCTGCTCCGTAAGGGACTTTCTCACCGTTCACTTTCACTTGATTCGCAGGAAAGATATCTGCTGTTGTATAATCATTCCAATTGAATCTTCTGACTTTATATGGGCAGTTATTCGCACAATACCTTGTACCGATACATCTGTTATACGTCATCTGATTAAGTCCTTCGCTACTGTGGTTGGTAGCATTAACAGGACAGACATTTTCGCAAGGTGCATTATCACAGTGTTGACACATCATCGGTTGGTAGACCGTGTTAGGGTTTTCTACGTCTCCGAAATAGTATCTGTCAATTCTGATCCATGCCATTTCTTGATGTCTTGCCACTTTGTCTTTGCCGACAACTGGAACATTGTTTTCAGCCATACATGCAATCGTACAAGCTCCACATCCAGTACACGCTGTTAAATCAACATGCATTCCCCAATGGTGACCTTCTCTGTATTTCTCTTCTGTATATTGATCAAAAGGATACAGTGTTTGTTGGTTCAAACCTTCATGATGTTCGCGTTCGTGAACAAGATGATCGACTGCTTCCTCTAAGTGATTTAGATTAGACTTTCGAATAATAGAACGACCAACTAAAGAGCCTTGATAACCTGCAAATACATTTCCGTAACCAGGAGCAAGTGCTGCTTCATCTGCATTTATTGACTCACCTTTTTTGCTATCAGCAGTGACCCCCATCGTATGATGGTACTGGACACAAGAGAAATCTTCCTCCTCTTTTCCTGTTTTCTGTATAGAAACGTTAGAAGAAAAATATTGACCTGAATCTCCAACTACAGTTATGCAATCATTCACATTGACTCCAATGCCTTTGGTTGCAAAACCACCTTTTTCTCTTCCATACCCTAATGCCAAAGAAACTGTACCAGGCATCTGTCCAAATTGCTGGATAACAGGTACTATCATTGTTTTATCTCCGACAGTAAGCTTGACTAAATCTCCATCTGACAATCTTTCGTAGCCGATGAATTTTTTCACGCCATCAAATTCGACAGGCACTGCTAGATAATTACCCCAAGTTGTTCTGCTGACAGGATCTGCCATTTCTTGCAACCATGGATTATTGGCATGTACACCATTACCAATTGATATTGGCTCGTGGAAGCTTATTTCTATTCCTTCTCCAGAATTTGGCCGAACCAAAGCTGAAGTAGCTTCAGACACATTGAATCCGGAAAAGGATAATTCTGATCCTCCACCAGCACTGATTACGCCATCATGTAAAATACCATCAACCAAAGAATCAGCTGAGGTGAATCCCTGACCACCAAGAGCTGCAGACCATTTACTTCTCAAGTAAGAGAAATATGGTTGCTCATCATTGATGTATTTGCTACCACTTAACCCTAGTAATATTACTTCTGCTTGCTTGGTATCAAACAATGGATGAATTGTAGGCTGTATAATACTGATATGTCCTTTCTTAGCTTCCGCATCTCCCCAGCTTTCTAATCCATGATGGATTGGTGCTATGGTATTGCACAGAGCTGTAGTCTCATTGTGCCTGTAGGCAAGAGCAATTTTTGCACCGACTTTAGACATTCCAGCAGCAAATGCAGCTCCATTAAAATAGTCATAAACCGGATTCGCATCGTTGATGATTAATGCATCTACTCTACCCGCATTCATTTCAGCAACAAGGGAAGCCATATCGGCATCACTACCCTGGCGTTGCATTGAAGCATGTGCGAAACTTATGGTATTGCCATAATTACCGAGTTGGTTGTTGATGGCATTCACTAATAATTGTTCTCCTAAATTGTTGTTGCCGCTAACGACGATGGAATGGCCTCTGTGTGCGATTAATTGTTGTGCAGCTCTTTGAAGAGCTTTTTTTGCTTTATCTGTTAAACCAGATGTTCCGATGCTGCCACCTATAACTTGGTTGTATAAATAGGCAACTGCTGAACTTTGTTCTGATGGTTTAACAAGAATTCTGTGATCTGCATTACTTCCTGTTAAAGACATGTGGCTTTCTACTTGTACGTGTCTTGACATTGAAGCGCCTTTCACAGACTTTATTCTTCTTTTGGAAGCGTATCCTTTACTGTATTCGATTGGAGAGATCCATGTACCTAAAAAGTCTGCATTAAAACTGACTATGTAATCTGCTTTATCAAATTTGTAATCTGGAACTACTCGTTGACCAAATGTCTTTTGATTGGCATCTAGGAGAGCTGAAGCAGATACTGGATCGTACTGCACCAATTTGGTATTTGGATATTTTGCGGTGAACTCGCTAATAACTGACTTAAAGCTTGGACTTAGAATCGTATTACTTAGAATACGAATTCTTGCGCCGCTTTTTAATGTAGAACCAAGTGAAGAGAATACATCATCCCAAGATGAACTTGCAAAACCATCACCATCTGCAACTTGAGGTCCTTTTAATCTGTTGACATCATATAAATCGAGTACACTTGCCTGTGCTCTGGCTGATGTTCCACCACCTGTTATTGGACTAGAGCCATTCCCTTCAATTTTGATTGGTCTTCCTTCTCTGGTCTTGACCAATACTGGACAATACTCACCACCTTTAACATAGGTTGAAGCGTAGTAAGTCGCAACTCCTGGAACAATCTCGTCTGGTTTGACGACGTATGGAATTGCTCTTTTCACTGGGATATCACATCCTGCCGCAACTGTCGCCGCACCTAGACCAAATCCCAAATATTTCAAAAAATCCCTTCTAGAGCTTTCCACCTCATTTGCGACCGTTTCATTACCTACCGTTTGTAGCAAAGACGTATCGTGCATTTCTTTCTGAGCCTCTTGAATAAATTCTGGATCCCTGTTGAGGTCTTTCCCTCCGATCCATATTCCCTCTTGGCTATTTTTCATGAATATATATTATGACTAATGGTATTCGTTAATTCAGCTTAATAGTGGCACTTCTGGCATTCAAGACCACCTATATCCTCCACAGTGACGCCATCTCTATCTCCTGCTGCTATCTCATCATGATATTTGGCGTAACTCTTATAATAATCATTGTCGGCAAACTGTACTTTGGTTTCTCTGTGGCAATTGACACACCAGCCCATTGATAATGGTGCATACTGAGCAACAACATCCATTTCTTCTACCTTTCCATGGCATGTTTGGCATTCAAGCCCTCCAACTGTTACGTGTTGAGCATGATTAAAATAGACATGATCTGGTAAATTATGTACACGCACCCACTCTATTGGACCGCTAATTTTGTTCGTTTGTCCGCTATTATTTTTTTGGTCATTTGACAAAGAGGAGACGATTCCTTCCCACTGCCTGTCAATTTCTTCAAGTAAGTCTTCTGTTACCTTTTCAAACTTGTCGTCATTCTCAATGGTGTTTTCAAGCATCCATCCTGTGTAAATCTCTTTTATTTCTTCGGCAGAAAGATTTTCATAGTTCTCGATATACTCTCCATTCGCCTTAGGCAAATAGCCTACAGATGCATATATCTTTGTTAGTTCCGCAGCACCATTCTCCGAACCATATTTGATATCTGAGTGGCAATTGATACAAGTATTCGTAGCTGGAATAACAGCATGCTTTGAACGACGTGCTCCATCGTGGCAATATTGGCAATCAATTTGATTTTCTCCAGCGTGAACAGCATGAGAGAAATTTATTGGTTGTTCGGGAGCATAACCTTGCTGACGACCAAGATTTATTGCATTTGAGGCAGCAGTATATGCACCAAGTACAACCAAAGCAAACAGAATGAAACTAACGACTCCTTTACTTGTCAGCGATTCTAGAATAGTTCTTCTTTGATATTGCTTTCCATCTTTTTCTGCTGCTAAGAAATTAAGTGTGCCGATAACTCTTGTTAGCATAAAGGCAAATAATCCCAAGACTCCTAATAGTAACCAATACAACCATTTCGGAAATCCTGTTTGTTGTCCTTGAATACCAAGATCAGCCGCACCTGTTGCCGCACCAGCAGTAACATAAGAACCATCGTACACTCCATTGACATAAGCCAACAGCGAACCAATCTCATCATCAGTCAAATCCGGGAAAGCAGTCATGACCGACTTATTGTATTCAGCATAGATTTCGTTGGCTCTTTTATTCCCTGTGCCGATTAAGGCTTGAGAATTTCTTATCCAAGCATACAATTCAGCTTCACTATCCCACCGATCCATTACACCTCCAAGAGCAGGTCCTGTGGACTGGGATTTCATGTTTGCGTTATGACAAGTCTTACAATTTGTTCTGAATAATGATTTTCCGAGATCTGGAGAAACTTCAGCGGATACATGGAGAGTCAGTCCGAAAAAGAAGATGCTTAGTAAGCTTTTATAAATCAATGATTTACATATCATTATTTTTACCTTTTATTTGTGTTGGCACAACCTTGCCATAAATCGCTGCAAAAATATCGTTTGGTCATCTTATATCGCAATAATTAAATACGATGTTTCCTATTTAGACTTCATCTAAATAGAAAGCTTAAATGGGTTAAAATCATACAGAAACAGCTGCTTTAATATGTGGATGATGTTTATAATTCACCAATTCAATATCCTCAAATTCAAAATCGAATAAATCCGTGATTTTTGGGTTTAATCGCACAGTAGGAAGTGGCAATGGTTTTCGTGTTAATTGGAGAGCAGCTTGTTCCAGATGATTGTTATACAAATGTACATCACCAAAGGTATGAACAAATTCTCCATATTGCAATCCCGTGACATGAGCGATCATCATTGTCAATAATGCATATGAGGCTATATTAAAAGGAACACCCAAAAATGTATCAGCAGATCTCTGATATAATTGGCAAGAAAGTTTGCCATCGGCTACATAAAACTGAAACAGACAATGGCATGGCGTCAGTGCCATTTCTTGTAATTCGCCAACATTCCATGCATTGACAAGTATGCGCCTACTCCCAGGATCATCAGTTATCAAATCCAAACAGTTTTGAATCTGATCTATAGTTGTCCCATCACCTCTACTCCATGATCTCCATTGTTTGCCATACACAGGACCAAGATTCCCATCTTCATCTGCCCATTCGTTCCAAATACGAACACCATTATCTTGCAAATACTTTACATTGGTATCCCCTTTTAAAAACCAAAGCAATTCATGCACGACTGATTTCCAATGCACTTTTTTCGTTGTTACCATTGGAAAACCGTCTGCTAAGTCAAATCTCATTTGGTATCCAAAACAACTGATTGTTCCTGTTCCCGTTCTGTCTGGCTTTGATACACCTTCATCTACAATGTGCTGAAGTAAATTTTGATATTGTCTCATTAGCTTCGTTAGGTCTGTAAAGATTAAAAAAAATCACATATGTTATTACTCAAAAATCAGAGATTTTTGAGAATGTTGAGTGTTTCAGCCAAAGGCTGATCAGCCTTTTGTTGAGAGTGTTGAGTTTGGTCGCTGTGAAATCCATATGTAAACTTATATATTTTGCATTTCAATGGACCAAGACCCATT
>CAYNMW010000010.1:9855-39878 GCA_964398295.1 uncultured Saprospiraceae bacterium
AGACCCATTATACCATTGCGCAACTTGTTGATAAATTAATAATGAATAATTCAATTAGTCATTAGTCTTTGCTAACTTAAATGCTCATTGGATAGTAGCGATTGAAATTACTGAATAGAACATATTATCTTCTATCACTTTGTCTGGTACAATTATTTTTTATTGCACCTCATAATGTCTTTTCTCAAAAAGAGAGATGTCATTATTCTTATGCAAATGAAAACATATCATTCAACAATGATTACTATACCGAAAGGAGGAACACAGAGTCTATTTGCATTGTGTTTCATATCATTCAAACATTAGATGAGAACCGAATAACAGATGAGAGGATTGAATCTCAATTGGAAAGAATAAACAATGATTTTCAGCGATTTGACGAGGACCTCTCCTTGATTCCTGAACTTTTCCAAGTAGACATAGGAACTACAAACTTTGAATTTGTATTGGCAGATACTGATCCTGACGGTTTACCATCTACAGGTATCGTAAGAATTGAAACCGATCTGCAGAATATTGGATCTCTTATTTCACAGGATGGAAAAGAGGTGATTAAATTTAGTTCACTTGGAGGCTCAGATGCATGGCGTCCAGATTCTTGCATTAATGTATGGGTAGGTGCTACAACAGATGTTTTTGGCATCACAGCTCCGCTTGACCTGGCTGGCACGGATGAAGATGGCATTATTATCGCTCCCGAAGCCTTTGGCTTTATCGAAAACCCAAGCAGTCCAAGTACGAATCTCGGACGTACTTTGACTCATGAATTAGGCCACTACTTTGGCTTGTCCCATTTGTGGGGTTCAGATATTGGTTGTGATGAAGGAGATGGCATAGAGGATACGCCTCAACAGGATGGGCCTTATATCAATTGCCCTGATTTTCCTCAGGTAAGTTGTGGTAGTGCTGATATGCATAATAACTTCATGGAGTTTACTGATGATGAATGCTTGTTATTTTTTACAAGAGGACAAGTACAGCGTATGAATTTGGTACTTGAAGAGGTTAGATCAGGCATTATTGTAGCAAGTAGTGATTTATCTGGTGGGACTGGATTATCATTTGAAATCAGACAATCAGATGAAGGACTGGATATTGTTCATGAAAATAAAGCCTCCCGATTTGCCAGTATTTCCATTTATACCACTACGGGTCAACTCCTCCTTCGAGAACAAATAAATAGTATAAATGTGCATCGAATTAATACCAATAATTGGCCGCGTGCAGTTTATATACTGTCAATTCGTGATGTAGATCGTAGATTTACTCATACTTTTATTGCCGGATCGTAAATACATAAATTATAATCGTACATGAGAATTTTGATATTGCTTGTAGGTATTTTACTTACAGCATGCGCAACGAGTAAAGTAGCCGTTTCTGAAGATTTCCACATTCAAATGGATAAAGGGGCTTGTTTTGGCTCATGTCCAGTGTATACCTTGGACATTGACAATACAGGGAATGCTGTATATAATGGAAAGCGTTTTACTTCAAAAGCCGGTATTCACAAATACAAACTGAGTAATACCCAAATGGCTGAGATAGTGACAATGCTGGATAAAATCAACTTCTTCGCCTTTCATGAAAATTTTAAGAGCGATATAGCAGATTTACCGACTGTGAAAATTTCTCATACCAATAGAGGATTATCAAAAACCGTTACTGGAAAAGACAATCGGCCTAAACCAATTTTGGAATTGCAAAAGTTATTAGAAACCATTGTGAATGATGATGAAGGATGGGTCGCTGTCGAACAACCAAAAAAGTCAACTGATGAAGTAGAAGAAGAAGTTGAAGAGGAAGAACAACCAATTATAGAAAGAGAGTTTATCATCAAATTCAAACAAGGAACAATCATCAGCAGGTGGATGAGAAATTATCGGGAATACCAGATGTATGTACAAAAACCACTAACAGATGACAAGAAGACCTGGATCGTTCAATTTAATACAAAATTGATCAATCCTCAGATGCTTTTACACAAAGTACAAAGTGATCCAGGTGTGGAATCTGCAGAGTTTAATCGGAAGACGGAGACGAGGTAGTAAAATTACATTGGCAAGAGGTCAGAGACTTTGCCCCATCCAGTCGAGAGGTCAGAGACCTTCGACTCAAGTCCACACGCCTGAGCAAAAGGTGTTTCACCTCTTTGCGGAACTCATTTAAACACCCAATACTTCTGTAAGGTAAAGTTGAATCCAAAAGCAACAAAGGCATCTATAATAAGTCTAGATATCTTATAATCTACATGTAACAACTCTGTAAACAAATAGGTGCCACCAGATTTGAGCACTATACTACCAAGGGCAACCGTAATGTATTTAGGTATCTGTGTCTTCTTAGGTTCAGATCTGGCATCAAAGGCCCAATAGCGATTAGCTATGTAATTAACAACAGCACCTACAACTCCACCAGCAACAATTGACCAAACATAATAAACCCCAAACAGCTCTGTAAGTAGAATCATCGTTCCATAATCCACCAAACCCCCAACAAATGCTGCTACCTGTGATCTAGCGAACACAGCGATAAATGAATCTTTGTTCATTTATGTTGGGGATAAAATGGGTTGAAAATCTTTATGAATCGCATAGCAATATTTCGTGTATTTATCCCGAAGATAAAGTGGTTTGGGCATCTTTACGGAAAGGGGCAAAACTTTCGTGAATTACCTACTATAAGGCTTTTGCAAATTTCTCTTCAAGATCTCGTTCATCACCTAATTGCATTACCTTATAAGAATCAACTAAGTTTATGACCATAAGAATAGCTGAACCAAGCAGAGCGAAAACAAGCAAGGCTCCAGGTAAAAGAATTTCCAATAAGAGGAATACACAAACAATTATTCTCAATTCTGTAGGTCCGATTATGCCCGCGTCTATGATGTATTGATTGTTGATTTTGTATCGCATCAAAGCGACAATCATCGATCCACCATACGCAACGACAAAAAGGAAGGAAGCGATTTTATATTCAGGGAAAAAGAAATAAAATCCCAGACCTACAATACATGTGGATATCCAATCAACATTAATGTCAAGCGACCAGCCGTACCACTTTCGAGGAATATTTCTAAAATATGCCAATCGACCATCTAAGGAATCTCCAAACCACTGGATGGCAAATCCTAAAACAGACAATGTCAACCACCACGGATTGACAATTGCCAGTACAAGCCCAGCTGCTACGATAATGCTTCCTAGAAGACCTACTCCAGTAAGGATATTAGGTGTTACCCAGGATGGCATTAAGCGGCATAAAATTTCAATTGTTTTGAACTCTAGTTCTTTTAAAACATTAAGTCGTTCTCGAGAATTTCTGATTCGTTTAGAAGCTGAGGTATCTACTGGTTTCATAATCAAACGATTTGAACAAAAACGTAAATATTCCAAAGTAACATCTGAACAAAATGTTAAAATTGTCAAATAGATTACAAATCAACTTGCACCATTTTAGCATAAATCTATGAAAATCAATGCCTTATCCAGCAATTGCAAATAAGTGGAGTAAATCAGTTATTCTCTCTTTTAGTAAGTTTCGGCTGACAATAAAGTCCAAAAAACCGTGATCTAAAAGAAATTCGGAAGTTTGAAAACCTTCGGGCAAATCCTGTTTGATTGTTTCTTTAATAACTCTAGGACCAGCAAATCCGATTAAGGCTTTTGGCTCTGCAAAGTTCACATCTCCCAACATAGCAAATGATGCGGTGACTCCTCCTGTTGTTGGATCTGTCATAAACGAAAAATATGGGATTCTTGCTCTTGCCAATTGAGCAAGTTTAGTAGATGTTTTTGCCATCTGCATAAGTGAAAAAGCAGATTCCATCATTCTCGCGCCTCCTGACTTGGATATGATCATCAGTGGAGATTTCGCCTTTATGCAATGGTCCACTGCTTTAGAGATTTTTTCACCAACAACAGATCCCATTGAACCACCAATAAAACTAAAATCCATTGCAGCTATCGTAATTGGCTTCTTATTAACCTTGCCTGTTGCAACCGAAATAGCATCTGGTAGGGATGTCCGTTCATGAGCACCTATAAGCCTTTCTTCATAGGACTTCAAGTCTTTGAATTTCAGTATATCTTTGGATCGAATATTCTCGTATAACAACTCATATTTTCCATCAAATATCAAATCAAAATAGTCATGAGACCCTATTCTAGTGTGGTAATCACATTTGGGGCAGATGAAGAAATTTTCCTTTAGTTCTTTAAATGTATTTGTTGTTCCACAATCCTTGCATTTATGCCATAATCCGTCAGGCGCTTCGCGCTTCGATTTGGTTTTGGTTTGTATACCATCTTTCAATCTCTTAAACCATCCCATAACATGCAGCTTTAGTGAGTGAATAGACCATTTAGCATCAATTCTCAAATAAATGTATAGAAAAACAATTATACTTTCGGTTCAAATTTGTGCTCAGTTTTTATATAAAGCTTAGTGAATATTGTTTTCCAAAATCGAATTTTCATGAGCACATTCCATTAAAAATGGCAAATCTATACACATATAGACTCTAAACTTGTGAAAATCAGACATTTGAAGTACGGGATTAATTAATTTGCAGGTTGCTTGAAGCCAATGACATATAAACAAACAATAGACTACTTATTCTCTCAGTTGCCAATGTATCAAAGAGTCGGGTCAACGGCGATGAAAAAAAATTTAGACAATATCCGTGGGTTATGTGGTTTTTTGAATAATCCTCAGGATAGGTTTCCAAGTATTCATATCGCAGGTACTAATGGAAAAGGAACAACAGCCCATGTTCTCTCTTCCCTACTCCAAGAGCATGGATACAAAGTTGGTTTATATACCTCTCCACACTATAAAGACTTCAGAGAACGCATTAAAATCAATGGAGAATACATTCTGGAGGAAGATGTCATTGGGTTTACAGCATATATAAAGCAGTCGTTAAAAGACCTTCGGCCATCCTTTTTTGAGATCACCGTAGCCATGGCATTTGACTACTTCTCTAAGCAAAAGGTCGATGTAGCAATAATAGAAACTGGCCTTGGTGGCAGATTAGATTCTACAAACATCATAACACCTGAATTATCTGTGATTACCAATATTGGCTTTGACCATATGAACATGTTGGGTGATACGCTTGTACAAATTGCGGGTGAAAAAGCAGGTATTATAAAGAAAAAGAAACCTGTACTTATTGGTGAAAAACAGGATGACGTGAAAGCTGTTTTCGAATCAATAGCTGTGCAAAACCAATCAGAATTGAGCTATGCCGAAGACCACTGTGTCGTTGAGCAAGTCGACAAACTTGAAGACCAGGCTTTCTATCAAATCAAACTAGCAGAGGCAGAGGCATTCTCAATTTCAACACCAATACAAGGTCCCTTCCAAATCTACAACATCAGAACAGCTATCGCGGCTTATATGAAGTACACCAAGGCGTCGTCAGAAAAGGGAGAGCAAATCATACAATTGGCTTTGAAAAATATCCTTGCCAACACCAAATATATAGGCAGATGGCATGTTATTTTTTCAGAGCCATTGGTGATTTTGGATAGTGCGCATAATGTAGATGGAATTGAGTATGTAGGTAAAGAATTAATACAGCTCAACAAAACGCTCCACCTTGTTCTTGGATTTGTAAAAGATAAGAATTGGCAACAGTTATTGCATAAATTTCCTCCTGAGAGCAATTATTATTTTTGCAAGCCTGAGATTCCAAGGGGACTTCCTATTGACCAGATTAAAGCGTATGCTGAAGACATTGGACTAAACGCGAACTACTATGATTCGGTAAGTCTTGCTAAAGAGGCCGCCATTTCTTCTGCCGAAAAAACTGCATGTGTGTTTATTGGTGGGAGTACATTTGTGGTTGCAGAAGCACTCTAAAGATCAAGGTAACCAAGTACCGATATTGTTAATGCCTATCTGAATTGTTTGATTCATGTTTACCTACTGTCTTCAATTTTATCTAAATAACTCAGGAGTTGTTCTGTATTTGGACTAAACCCATTTTGCACATAAGCTCCCGAAGTTGCTATTGCTGCAAGTAGGCATTCTTCATCGGTAAAGTCATTTAGCAGTCCAAAACAAAATCCTGCATTAAAATTATCGCCTCCGCCTGTCAGTATTTTAGGGTTCTGTACGACATGGCCCTTTACTTCAATTAACAGGTCTTTTTTTACTAATACACACCGATCAACTGGATGGATCAACAAGCTGTTTACAGAAAGCTTCTCATAAATTGCAGATGCGACTTCAGTTAATGAGATACTTTGTGATTTCGAATCAGTAAATAACGCTTGGTAAATTTTTAAGGCTTCATTTTCATTAAGTCCTAAAATGGTCTTTCCAACTTCTGAAAGTAAACCTATTATTTCCAGGATTTCCCTAATGTCACTTTTACATTTTTTAGATGGATCGCACAGGTCAAAGAAGTATATTTTATCCTTCCAATTATTTTTTTTAGCAATGTTGTACACATCTTTCCAAAGGGATGTACATTTAGGAAGATTACTCCAATCTACCATTGCAATCAATTTACTGTCACTCATGCACTGTAAAACATGTTCATCCAGGTCTAATCCTACGATATACTCCCAGTCAAGATCATCGAAGGTGCTAACTTCAGAAAAAATAAGTTTACCGTCGTCGAATTCCAAAGCATTGGTGATAGCTGGCGACCCGATGGTAATGTGAGAACAATTAGGGTGCATATCTTTAAATACTTGGTTTACTTCAGGGTTTCCCAGCATACCAGCGCAATAATTTTTTGCACCTAAACTACCGAGTGCATGAGACATAATTGGTGCATTCCCGCCCATCTTTACAGTCTGGGTACTTAGTTCCAATTGTGCACTTTTTCCTGCGGCTGCCAAAATATGTTCTGCCATTTGGCTTATATCCTCAAAGTAAGATCGTGATTTGGAGTCAGTTAATCTTACTACTTTCTGAATGTAATCGATATATCCATCAAAACCTACAAAGGCCTTCGCATCTGTCAAATTTTGATTATTTCGCAGTTTACTTTTCAGGATTGGAATAAATGGATTTTTCATTTGTTTTGATGGATAACCAATATAATAATTTAACTTGTCCAAAGCACAACAAGATTGAGTTGAGGTTGAAGAAACAAGAAAAAAAAAACGTAAAAGCTTTAGAAAATCTAAAGCTCAACAAGAGCAAAAATTAAAATAACAAGTCATCAATCGTATGAACGAAAAAGTATTCAAACTAGCAAAAATGATAGACCACTCCATTCTGCATCCTACTTTGACAGATGCAGATTTAGAGAGAGAATGTGAAGTGGCCAAGAAATACAATGTTGCATCGGTATGTGTAAAGCCTTATGCAGTTAAACAAGCAGCCGCTCATTTAAAAGGATCTGATGTCTTTGTGGGTAGTGTGATTGGATTTCCAGCAGGAAATTCATCTATTGAAGTAAAAAAATATGAGGCCGAACTCGCTTGCAAAGATGGTGCAGTAGAAATTGATATGGTAATCAATATTGGTAAAGCGCTGCAAGGTGATTGGGATTATATTACCGAAGAAATAAAATCTGTGACCGACGTCAGTCATGAAAACAACGCTATTGTAAAAGTGATATTCGAAACCGATTTTGTTACTAAAGACTCCGATATTATAAAACTTTGCGAGATATGTACACAAGTCGGAGCCGATTATGTAAAGACTTCTTCTGGCTTTGGCTTTGTGAAAGATGAGAATGGTAACTACAATTATAAAGGAGCAACGATTCCAGTATTACAATTGATGAAAAAAAGCATTGGTCCTAATGTTAAAGTAAAAGCTGCTGGTGGTGTGCGCAATCTTGATCAACTGATTGCTGTGCAGAATGCAGGTTGTACACGCAGTGGCGCAACAGCTACTATAAAAATGCTTGATTCTGCTCAAGAGAGATTTGGACATTCCTGATTTAATTTAAAAATAAATATTCATCAGAAGCCTTATAAGATGCAAAGAGCAGGGTGCTTTATTGATTTCAGATGTATTGTAGACAACTCACAGCACTTCATATATTTATCTCAATTGGTACGTTGACAACTTTATATCTTTCATTTAAGATAGAGGCATTAATAAATGTGACACCACCTAACTCTTTAATACCATAATCCTCATGGATATGTCCGAAGACATGAATTTTTGGTTTTACTTCCAAAGTCTTTTTAAGCAATTCCTTACATCCAACATTTAAGTTGGTAAATGTTTTATCTAAAATTTCAAAGGGAGGTCCGTGTGTAATGAGAATGTCAGTATTGTCCGGTATTAAATCCCAGTGTTTTTTAATGTCTTCACCTCTCTGTCTATTGAATGCCCAATTGTGAAACCATGGCTGGATTGGTGAACCCCAAATATTTAAATTATCAATCTGTATTCCAGAATCGTATAGATAATTGATTGTATCAGGGATTAATTGTTTGAGCTCATCCAAGGATGCTTCCTCAAAGAAAAAATCATGATTTCCCGCCACAAATATTTTATGTTTGAAATCAAGATTCCCAAACCAATCTAAAAAATCTGTCACCTCTTCTTTTGTCCCTCTGCCCGATACATCCCCCGCATGAATAATTATATCACCATTTAAGTTTTCCACTTTCTTGTGGAATCCATGTGTATCTGAAATAAAGACGATCTTCATTTTACTCCTGTTTTTTCACCAAAAAGATTAGAATCGATCTAATTAAACATAGTGAAAAACAACAGTAATAGAGAGGTGAAGTCCATAAACCTCCAAATGTATACCTACCTATGTTGATCAATTAATATCAAATTCCCATCAGGATCTTTTACCATAAAGTTTGCTGGACCAGTAGTGCTTTCATCCGCTTCATTCTCCAATTGCATTCCTTTAGATTTTAAATGTTGTTGAATTTTTCTAACGTCATCAAAACGCTCTGTCTCTTTACCACTTTCGTCCCAACCAGGATTGAATGTTAAGATATTCCCTTCAAACATTCCTTG
Source organism: uncultured Saprospiraceae bacterium (assembly GCA_964398295.1). Classification (GTDB taxonomy): domain Bacteria; phylum Bacteroidota; class Bacteroidia; order Chitinophagales; family Saprospiraceae; genus CALFUK01. The sequence goes on from CAYNMW010000010.1 coordinate 18,814, forward strand.
AAATAGTCCAATTAATGCGTTTTCATTTTTTAGTATAAGATAGTTTTTCTCCATATCTCCGGCTAAAACTTCAAAGCCCAATTCTTCATAGAATGCTTTGGAATTGCTAAGGTTTTTGACACTTAGACTTGCTGAAAATGCTCCTAATTTCATATTCTTATTTTTAATTCTAGTTTAATTCTTTGTGCTTTTATATCAATAACTCATTAATGATTTTACGGGAATGCAAAGTTCTAGATCAAAGTGATCCCAATTGCAAATGTTTTGTTTGTCTAAAAAGTATTCAAGACCATATTGATGTTCAGGTTCGTATGGACTATGTATCAACCAATCGTTATACATATAAGCTATTCCTGTTGCTACCAAATTTAGGCCACCTGACACTTTGGTAGTTGCATAGCGACACTGGGGCAATTGCATTTGCTGAATGTCGCTGGTTTCATTCATCTCAACATTGTCTGGTATTAAAAGGCACGCTTCATATCGATATTTATTTTGGGGTGTAACCATTGGGTCATCGATAGACATTCCAAAGAATTGAGCTTGCGAGAACAACTTTTTCTGTTTTGCCCAACTAATTAATTTTTCGAATGCGTTTATCACAACACCTTCTTTATACGAATCTGTAACTCGTATATATGCCACTTTCCTATTGGGTAACTTCTTTATTGTAATTGGAAATTTTAGTCTTTTTTCTTCTAGCGACATATCACAAATGTACTTCTCCATCGGGTGTAGTTCTTTGCAAATCTTGCGATTTTTAATATCTCCTGTTTTTCTGAATATACTAGGCGCAATTTGAAAATATTGCTTAAAAGACCTTGTAAATGTTGAAGGAGAAGAATATCCACATAAATACGAAATATCGGAAATAGGCTTATTAGAAAACCTGAGTAAACGAGCTGCTTTTTCAACACGTATTCGATTGGTATATGAATTGACAGACTCTCCTACTACACCAACAAAAATTCGATGGAAGTAAAATGAGGAAAAATTTGCCACCTCAGCTAATTCATCAAGTGTTATAGATTTATCTACATTTTCGTTTATGTAGTCAATGACAGTATTTATTCTTTTACGGTATATGCTCGTGGAAGCTTTCATGCTCATTATATTTGCCAACGGAGATTACATTTTCCGTTACCAGCATCACCATAATGCCATGTTTTATATTAATAGCAGCAGGTATCCTTTATTCTAGAACTTGTAATATAGCTAGTATAACTGATAAGATTACCAACCAATGAATGATAATAACCACCTGAAGTTTCTTTTTCGTTAGAAGATATATGATAGAAAGAATTAGTCCTGAAATGAAAAACAATGGAAATTGGTCAATGGATTTTAGTAGATGCTAGAACACAAATTAAAGGGTCAAAAAAGTTATGCAGGAAGGTTCCAATCATTTTCATAGCTTGTCTTACTCAATTGAATTTATACAACTTGCTGCTAACTATCTGACAACACTCACAATTCAATTTTATTCGGAGTTTTCATATAAAGTAAGATTGTGAAAATTACGGAGCCGATCAATGAAACACGCAACATCCAGGACAATGCTGACCAATCAGTGATGTGTCCATCTCCAAAAGGTAGTGCCAAGGCAATCAGGATTACGGCAAAGCTCAACCTGAATGCAAGACTTTGGATAGAAAAGTAGGTAGCACGTTGACTTTGATTTACTAATGGAGCGATCACAGCATTTATCGGTGCCTTGGTAAGGACCATTGAAAAATTACGAAAAAGTACGATGAGAACGATTAATACGTGTAATTTCCAAGCTAATAAACCAATGATGATTGCCTGAATCAATAAGGCAACAAACAACAAATTCAGAAAGCCATATTTCTTTGTCCAGACTACACTAAATCGGGCAGCAAATGCGGCCACAAAACGGGTAAGGGCAAACAAAATCCCCGATGCAATTGGTGCATTCATTTCGAATAAGTCTCCCTTGTTTTCCAAAAGCTTCAGATAGGGTTGATAAAACTCGTATGGCACATGAGTCATTGCGTACATCAAAACAGCAAAATAAAACAACCACCGCAGTTGATGATTTTTTAAGTAAGAAAAACTGATTGATAGCTGTTTGAAAAAAGGAGTGATTTCTTTTTCTCTTTGCTCAGGTTCTGTAAAATAAAAACAAATAATCAATGCTGGCAGGATAAGAATCGCAGATAAGAAATAGGGTAAATTTAGTGCCAGACTTCCTAGGAATCCACCAACCAATACTGCAAATGCGCTGGCCATTTGTATCCAACTTTGAATTTTTGCTTCACGATCTGCATATTCATCTGCTTTATCAATTTGTTCAAGCGATTCATAATAGAAAGATGTATCTGTACCAGAACGAAAAGAAATTGCTCCAGCTAGACAGACTTGTGCTACTGCCAACAAAATAAAACTTGTGGCTAAGCCAAAAACCACATAGGCAAGCACAAAAAGTAATGTAGATATAGTCAAGGTTTTCTTACGTCCAATGCTATCTGAATAATAACCTGACGGTACTTCTATCAAGACAACACTGATGTAATATATAGATTCAAGCAATAACACATCCTGTAAGCCTACGATTTGATTAAAAAAGAGGAAAAATATTGGCAGATGAGCCATTGCAGCCGTCAACGATCTGTACCACGGATACAACGCTACATTTCTCTCGTATCTTGAATCAAGCGTTTTCGTAAGCTTCTTTTAACCAGCTGATCAATTCCTTATCTATTTGATTTACGTCAGTTATTCTCACCCGATGACTTACCATAGCATTGAAACTTCCTGAAGTTTCCAAACGACCAGATGGATCTTTCCCTTTGAGGTTAATGCCTACATCTACTCGCGTTTTGGTGCTAGGTTGTATAAGTGCAAACTGCTTTGATCTTCTGAGACTGACATAGGCCTTTTTAGGCGCAAGCTCTACGTCTTTTCCAAATTTCGCTACATGTTTAATTATGATGTCGTAAATGGGCTTCAGATGCTCTTTAGTCTTTGCATATTGCTGATCAACTAGTGAGTCCGAAGAAGTTGCGGAATCGGCATCAGACTCACGCGCTTTGTGTACAACCAAATTTGCAAACCCATGAGTGAAGCCATGTTCTTCTTTCAAAACTTTCATCATCTCTCCATGCTTTTCAAGTCCAGTAGCGCGGACCAAATCAACCCAATAAGAGAATGGATTTCCATACTTTTCCTCAATACTAGCCATCATTTTTTCTACCATATCGAGATTTTAATTTTTTTTTAAATATTTATGGAGCACAAATTGTGCTTTACTTGATACATCTCATCAAATCTACATCTTATTTAAGTAGAATTAGTATTAAGTTTGCACTTGGACATAAACATATCCCATTGATTTATTGTTATAGCCATCTTATATGAGTTCTGAAAGAAAAAAGCCATTAGTTGTTCAAGGAGAAGCCCTCATACCAACAGATTTTGGAGAGTTTCAGTTGATTGCCTATTCGAACAACTCTGAAGATAAAATGCCTCACTTAGCATTGTTCAACCCTCAAACTAGAATCGATTCTGTGGTAAACGTTCGCATTCATTCAGAATGTTTGACAGGTGACATTTTTGGATCAAACAGATGTGAATGTGGCGAACAATTGGACAAAGCTATGTCCTATATAGCCGAACATACAGGTCTGATTATTTATCTCAGACAAGAAGGAAGAGGCATAGGTATCATCAATAAATTGCATGCTTATGAAAAACAGGATGCTGGTTATGACACTGCCGAAGCAAATCAAATTTTGGGATTTGCAATCGATTCAAGAAGATATGACGAAGCATTGATGATATTGGAAGATCTCAAAATCAAGCAGATCAATTTATTGACAAATAACCCTGCCAAGGTTGCTGCTTTCGATACGTCATCAATTGAAATTGTAGAAAGGATACCCTTACAGATTAAGCCTAAAAAAGAAAATCTCCAATACTTGAAAACGAAGAAAAGTCGATTTGGTCATCATTTGGATGCAATATAGAATTTACAAGAAAACTGCTTTCTCATTTATTCTCCTCTGAATTATTAGACTCTGCTTCCACTAAAATTCGTCATAGCTTATAGAATTCGTTAATTAGAATTCACATACCTTACCTGGCTAACTACTAAAATATTATGAAATCAAGATGTGAGTGGTGCCTTTCCTCAGAGCTCTATAAAGACTATCATGACAACGAATGGGGAGTACCCGAATATGATAGTCAAGCTTTATTCGAAATGCTTTGTCTTGAAGGTGCTCAAGCAGGGTTAAGTTGGATAACAGTTTTGAAAAAGCGTGAACATTACAGAAAAGTGTTTGATCAATTCAATCCCGAAAAAATAGCTAGATACACAGATATAAAAAGAGAAAAACTGCTTGCAGATCCAGGCATTATCAGAAATAAATTAAAAGTGAATGCCTTTATCGTCAATGCTCAACAATATATTGACCTGTCTGAAAAGCAATCCTTCAGTGATTACATCTGGGACTTTGTGGATGGCAAGCCAATCATCAATCGATATAAAATGCTCAAGGATGTTCCTGCCAATACAGAACTCAGTGATCTCATTTGTAAGCGATTAAAGAAAGATGGATTTAAATTTGTTGGTAGTACGATTATATACGCTTTTATGCAGGCTTGTGGGATGGTTAACGATCACGTTACGACTTGTTACAGATATAAAGAATTAAAGTGATGTTATTTTCGGCTCAGTAAAACGTATATCAACTGGTTATAAAACCATATTTTACTTCACTATTAGCGTATTTCCTAATGAACATGACTAACTTTTTTCGATATGTACTCGCCATACTCTTGGTGCCATTTCTTACTATAAGTAATGGCCAAAGTTGTACTCTTGAAGCAGCTACTTGCATTCCATGTGCTACATGTGACATAATGACAATGGTTGATCTCACTAACGGTATTGCATTTAATAGGGCCTCTCAATTTGGTGTTGACTTTGGATTAGGCTTAACCTTAATTTCTACGGGTAATTATGCATCTTCGACCAATATGGGCACATTGACTATTCCAGCAGGTACTGTTAATGTATTCTCTGTTAGTGGTGTGTCTAGTTTGCCGCTTCCTGCAGATATTACCTCCTTCTGCTACACAGCTGATATTAATGTGATCTCAGGATCAAATTTTACTATAGAATTTAGAATTGAAAATGGATTTGGTGATCCAGGTAGTGGAGGTTCTGCTTTAGAGACAGCACAAGTTGTAAATGGACCTGGCGCATGTTCTATTGGTGGAAACTGGACTCTTGACCCAGCCGATACTGACGATTTTGCTAATTTAAACGGGTTTTCATTTACCCCAAATCAAAATTCCAATGCGTTCGTTTTGGCTTTTGCAGCTGTTGACTTTTCAAATAATCCAGTAGCAGCTGATGTTGAATTAGAATTGTCTAATATTCAATTTAGTTATTGTACACCCTCTGCACCGGAAATTCCAGTTTTTACACCTTCCGGACCAATAATTACAAGAAACTAATTGGGATCTCATTCATCAAACCTAATGTTCCTCTATGGATATCGAGCGAATAGTTATAGACTCAACTAATAATTTGGATTTCCTTCTTTCCTGCATTTCTGATGTAGAAGATGACCTTTGCCACAAATCGCCGGCGGAAGGCAAATGGTCCATCCATGAAATTATGGAACACTTACACAAAACTGAGCTAGCGATTCATCTGTTGTGCACCAGTGAAGGCGTCCTTACAAATCGAAGTCCATTTGACAATATCCTTCAGTTTAGAAACGCATTTAGTGATCATTCTAAAGGATATTCTTCACCAGATTTTTTCATACCTACAGGTACTAAACTAGGCATTCAGCAAATGGCAGAAGAGATTAAAACAGCAAGACAGCAGCTATTGAATGATGGAAAAGAGAAAGGTTGGTCAGAAACATTTGATCAATTTCCACATCCATTTACCGGCGCCATGACAAGATTTGAGTGGGCTTACTTTAACATATACCACGTTGATCGACATACACATCAGATTCGGACAATTAAGCTGGGTTCTACACAATGATAAAAATCCATTAGTTTGTTCATCGTTCATTTAACGCCTCAATAAGAAACACATAAGGCGTCAGAATGATGGAAATTATTATTCGTTGGAATTTATTCGGTCAGAATTATTAGTAAGATAGAATTGTCCTTATCTTATTCGAATAACTGAGATTCATATGAAAAGAAGAAAGCTTATTAAGGTAGGTTTACTAACTGGATCAGGCGTGGCAATAAGTACGCTTATTCCAGGCTGTAAAGGAGATTTATTAGAAATAGATTTGGACACATATGTTCCAAAACTATTTTCAAAAGATCAATATCAATTTTTGCAAGACTACGCAGACATTCTACTTCCTTCTTCGAATACACCTGGTGCTGCATCTACAGGCTTGATTCAAATAATGGATAAAATTGAACACGCTATTACCGACAAAGAAAGTCAACAAGACTTAATGTCTAAGGTGAAAGAGCTAAGCGATTATTTCAAAAATCAATCTAGCGACGGTGGATTATGGTCTGACTTAGACAATGACGAACAGCATGCATTTGTCTCCGCTATAGACGAGCAACTAACGTCTAGTGATACAGGCATATCAAATGCCTATACAACAATCAAAAACAAACTTGTTCACTATTTTATGAATACAGAAGAAGTTGGGACCCAATTATTAAATTTTCTACCGATACCAGGTGAATACCAAGCATGCGTAAGTTTGGATAAAACTGGTAATAAAGCTTGGACGATATGATGTACTTTAATTCAAAAGGCGAAGAGGAAAACACTTATGATGCTATCGTGATTGGCTCTGGTATAAGTGGAGGATATGCAGCAATGGAATTGTGTAAAAAAGGGTATAAAACCTTAGTGCTGGAACGAGGACCGATGGTCAAACATGGAGAATACCCTACAGCGAATTTGGAAACCTGGGAATTAGAAAACAACAATACAGTTTCTAAAGAAGAAGTGGCTGCGCATTATTTCAAACAAAACAGGCTAAATTGGTGGGTGAAAGAAGAGCATAAACAGTTCATCAATAAAGACGATGAATATCCTTATGATGAAGTAGAGGGTACCCGCTTTGATTGGATAAGAGGGCATCATGTAGGAGGAAGATCAATCATGTGGGGCAGACATTGTTACCGATGGAGTGATTTGGACTTTGAAGCAAATGCCAAAGATGGTGTGGCTATTGATTGGCCCATTAGATACAAGGATATCGAACCTTGGTATAATTATGTCGAAACGTTTGTTGGCGTATCGGGACAAAAAGAAGGACTCAAGCAAGTTCCTGATGGCGTATTCTTACCCCCTTTCAAATTGAATTGTGCTGAGCAGCATATGAGGGAAGCAGTAGCGAAAAAATATCCTAAACGGGTCATCACACCAGGCCGAGTTGCAAACTTAACAGAATACAAACCAGACATCCATAAAGGCAAACGTGGTCAGTGCCAAACTAGAAATCGCTGTGTTCGCGGATGTCCTTATGGCGCTTACTTCAGTTCACTTTCTGCCACCTTACCTGTTGCAGAAGAAACTGGTAATCTATGGATGCGACCAAATAGTGTGGTTCATGAGATTATATTCGATACATCTAGTAGAAAAGCTACAGGAGTTAGAGTAAAAGATGCAGAGACTGGTGAAGATTTTGAATTTTTTGCCAAAGTGATATTCTGTAATGCAAGTACGATTGGGACTACAGCCATTTTATTAAACAGTCGCTCAGACGAATTTCCTGATGGCCTGGGAAACTCTAGTGGTGAGTTGGGTCACAATATGATGGATCATCATTATGGTATGGGAGCCTCTGCGATCATACCAGGATTTGAGGATACCTATTACAAAGGCAGAAAACCAATGGGCTTTTATATCCCTAGATTTAGAAATATCGATGCCTCTACAAAAATGCAAAATTTCATTAGAGGTTATGGCTATCAAGGTCGAGCCCACAGGCTAAAGGGTATGGGTGACGGCATAGGCGAATCATTCAAAAACCAACTTGTCAAACCAGGACCTTATCATGTGAGCATGACTTGTTTTGGTGAGTTACTACCCTACCACGACAACCGAATGTTTTTGAATTTTGATAAGACTGATAAGCATGGAATGCCGATTATAACCTTCGATACAAAATTAAGAGAGAACGAAATTGAATTAAGAAAGGATGGTGTTAATTGCGCAGAAGAAATGCTGGAAGCAGCAGGCTGTACAAATATAGAATCTTATAATGTAGAGACAGCAGTAGGAGCAGCCATACATGAAATGGGCACAGCCCGTATGGGTCATGATCCAAAAACAAGCGTATTAAATAAGTGGAATCAAATGCATGAAGTGAAGAACGTATTTATAACTGATGGATCGTGTATGACAAGTTCTGCAACTCAGAATCCATCAATCACGTATATGGCATTGACTGCGCGTGCTGTTGATTACGCGCATAAAGAATTGAATAAGCAGAATCTATAATGGAGACTATTTAACCCGAAAATATCGCCTATTAGGAATAGGGGAATCGTTTTGTTCGTTCATCTATAAATAAAACGCCATATGAAATCATTCATTCTATTCATCTGTGTTACCTTAACAGCGTGTACATCAAACGAATTTGAAGAAATGACATCACTAAACACGGACAGATTGATTAATTGCTGGACCCATTCTATGGAAGAGGATCCAGGTGATGGTAGGCAAATATTTAGGCCATGTGATTCCCAGGAATTTCCCGCAAGTCGTTTTAGAATGACAATGACGTTGCGATCAGATGGTTCAGCTGAATATCTTGAAATGTCTCCAATAGATGCGCATCAATTGGTTGAAGGTAGATGGGCATTCGACGAAAGTCAACGTGAGTTTCAATTGCTTAATGATAAAGAAGAGAATGTGTTGCGTGCTACTTTAGAAGATCTTCAAAACGATAGAATCGCATTGAGAAGGAATTAATGATTTTAGCTAGCTATATGTTTTATGGCAAATTTATGGAGTACAGCCATCAATAAAAGCATGAAACATCACGCCCATGGTAACCTCAAACGTTTGCAGCAACTCAATTGAAGTACGAGAATCATAGTCAACTTGTGCGTTATTCGATATCAATTGGTTTGATTCTATGATACCATCAGTCATATAGTGAGCATCAAAAATTTGATTTCCTGAAAGACGATTATTATTTGCAATAGAATATGATATTGGGCAAGTTGGGCGCTCATAAATATATACTGAGCCACTCATATTGCCATCATCATCATCTCTCTGAGAACCAACAAAAACCACGTCTCCGCTCACAGCCACATCAATACCAAATTCGTCACTAGAAGCCCCATCAAAAGGATAAATTTCCTGCAGTTGAACCCATTGATTAGATCCGGCTGGAACATTAGTAAAGATGTATGCATTACCACTTACTGGCCCATGAGGATTTGACTGAATAGCACCAAAGACTGCCGTAGTACCATCTAAATCAACACTTGTCCCTAAATTACGAGAATTACTGGCTGTTAGTTTAGCTGTCTCACCCCACTGATTTAAGCCACCCGCATCTTTGTTGAATACGTATACACTTCCTCCAACACTACTAAATGGAGTATCAACTCTTCTAGCACCAACCATGGCAACATCGCCACATATAGATACATCATTGCCAAAATCATCATCTAGTGCTATATCAGAGGATACTAGTTTTGTCACTTCACCCCACTGATTAGGTCCACCTGTATCTTTGCTGAATATATACGCACTTCCACCATCATCATTTCCAAATGCACCAACAATCACAACATCATTACTTATGGCAACAGATTCACCAAATATGTCATTGGCCGCAGCATCACTAGCAGTTAATTTTGCTACCTGGCCCCATTGGTTAGGTCCACCTACATTCCGACTAAATATATACGCACTTCCACTTCTAGAGCCAGCATCGTCATCTTGCCAACTACCAACAACGACTACATCTCCACTGATAGCAACGCTTACCCCAAAATCATCATCATTTGCACCATCTGAAGGTGATAACATTGCCACCTCTCCCCAGTTATCAATACCACCAGCATCTTTCATGAAAACAAATACACTACCGATAAAAGATGTACAACTAGCGCCTACTACTATCGTTTCACCATCTATAGCAACATCCCTCCCAAAGCATGAAGAAAAATTACCAATATTTGCTCTCAATATAGCTACCTCTCCCCATTGACTTAAACCACCAAGATTCCTTCTATAGATGAATGCTTCTTGTTCGTTAATTGAACCACCAGTTGCGCCTACAACTGCTAAATCCCCACTGATAGATAAGTCGCCACCAAAAATATCACCCGGCCCTGCAATAGACGATGTCAACTTTTTGGTATGTGTGAAATTTTGAGCGATAAGTGAAGACGTCAATAATGTCAGTACAAGACTGAAAAAGAATGTAAGATTATTCATAGTAATGTAATGTGGTCTTTTGTAAAATTATGTATTCTTCGTGAAATTAAAATTAATCACTTTGGCTTTAACAGAATAATATCAATTATGAATGGGGCGGACAAAAAAAAAGCCATCCGCTCATCCCGATAGTTATCGAGAGCGGATGGCTTTTTTAATTGTGTTTCAAACAACTAAGTCCTATGATTCAGCACCAGCTGGTTTGAATACTTTTCCTTTGATCGTTAAGTAAGAGTTTGCAGGATCTGTGTTTGCTGTGATTGTTACACGCTTAGATTCTGCTCTTCCTTCTGGCTGACCTTTTCCTTTAGAGTCATATTGTACTTTGATTTCACCTGTTCCTCCTGGTGGAATTGGCTCTCTTGGCCAGTCAGGTACAGTACATCCACAGCTACCTTTAGCATTGCTAATGATAAGTGGGTGCTCTCCGTTATTTTTGAAAGGAAATACGTGAGTTACTTTCTCACCTTCTTCAATTTCACCGAAGTCAAAAATTGTTTCTGTATAAGAAACAGTTGTTAGTGGACCTGCTGGGATATTTGCCTCAGGAGTTGCTGAAGGCGTTGCCGCAGGAGTAGTTGTTGTTGTATTAGTAGTCGCTAGACTTTCTCTTGCGCTATCTTTAGCTGAAGAACCGCTGTTACAAGCAGTGAAAGCAAATGATGCGAAAGCTGCAAAAGCCATCAACAATTTAAATGATCTCATTCTTATGAATATTTTTGATTAAACAATTAACAATTTATGATCACAAATGTATGTGAATAATTTATATTTCATAGTCTCAATAATCGCTCCAAAGCGCTGTTAACAACCGATTAACAATCACTTTTAATCTGTTTTACATAACCACTCCTCAAAATCTATTAATCCTCTCGTATTCAGGCAGTTTTCCTTTGATAAGCCTCCTTTTCGTGCAGCATATACACCATATTTAATGTCATGAATGCCATCTTTGTTGTGAGCATCTGGGTTTATGGAGATAAAAACTTCCTTTTTCATCGCATATTTGATCCATTTATAGTCAATATCCAGACGATGAGGATTCGCATTTAACTCTATACACACACCATTTTCCGCGCAAGCGTCAATAATTTTCTCATGATCAACAGGATATCCTTCTCTTGAAAGTAACAATCTCCCTGTTGGATGCCCCAGCATTTTGACATGAGGATGTTCAATTGCCTTTATCAATCGCTCATTCGCTTTCTCTTCTGTCATTTTCAATTGTGAATGAATCGATGCAATGACCAAATCAAAACTCGCCAAGACATCATCGTCATAATCCATTGAACCATCATAAAGGATATCGCATTCGATCCCTTTAAATATGTGAAAGTCTGTATAGGATTTATTTAGCTTTTCAATTTCACGCTGTTGCATTTCTACCCTCTCCACACTCAAGCCATTTGCATAAAAAGCAGACTTTGAATGGTCGGTTATTACAATATACTCATAGCCCAATTCTTTGCTATAATTTGCCATCTCAGCCACACTATACAGCCCATCACTGTATGTTGTATGATTATGGACGACTCCTTTGATGTCTTCCATGGTCACTAAATCACCTGCAATTTGCTGCAAATTTTTCAAAGATGTATAAGGGTAATCTCGTATTTCATTTGGAATAAATGCTAGCCCTAATGCAGCAAATACGCTTTCTTCGTCTTCGACCTTATTAATATCCTCTAACTTCTTGGCAAGTTTTCCTGTTGAAGTTTGTTTGACAAGCTGAATATAAAATTCTTCTTCACTGACATATTCACAATGGATAGGAACACCATGTAATTCCATTTGATCATCATCATATGTGATGTCCTCCCCCATTTCTTCTAACAATAGGTCTTCGAGTTCGACATCACATATCATATGTAAGCCTTCCGTCACAATCGGTGTTTTTCGTGCAAACTCACCAACGAAAGCAAATCTTGCATCGGGTTCTACTTCCTTAATTAAAGACTCGATTTCCGATGCGATTGATTCTACAGTAGGATATAAAAACTGTCCTTTATTGGCAAGATGAAAATTGATTTGTTTGATGATGTCGTTCTGTGTTTTCTCTCCAAAGCCCTTCAATTCGATCAGTCTATTTTCATTGCAGGCATACAAGAGTTCGCCTGGAGATTCGATTTCCATTTCTTTCCAGATGGTTCCTACTTTTTTGGGTCCCAAACCTTTGATGTTCAGAATTTCAATCACACCAGGAGGAGTCATTTCTTTGTAGCGATTCAAGGTATTCATCTCTCCATTGGTCAGTAGTTCACCTATTTTGCCTTGGATAGCTTTGCCTACTCCACTAATTCCTGCCCACTCAGCTTCCTCCATTTCGACCAATGGCATATCTAATCGACGCAATGCTTGATAAGCGCTATAGTATGACCTTACCTTAAATTGGTTTTCTCCATGCAATTCCATCAGTTTACCCAACAGATTGAATGAATTTGCTATCTCTTTATTTGTCATGCTTTATTCTGGACAACTTCTTTTGGATACTCTACCCGTACATGATTAATACTTCTGAGTAATGATTTGAAGACCTCTGTACATTGCTCCAATTCGTGAAAGGTTAATTCACTATCATCTAGTTGTCCTTGTTCGATTTTATATCGTACAATTTTATCTACCAATTGATCAATATCCTGACCTGTAGGATTTTTCAAACTTTTGGATGCGGCTTCTAAGGAATCTGCAATCATTAATATTGTTTGTTCTTTGGTTGTTGGATTTGGACCTGGATAGCGAAATAAGGATTCATCAAATTCTTTATCGGGCTCCGCATTTAGTTGATTGCGATAAAAATATTCGACTCGAGTCGTCCCATGATGTGTTGTTATAAAATCAATAATCTTCTTGGGAAGTTTTGCTTTCTTTGCCATTTCCTCCCCTTTCGTCACATGTTCTATGATCTTTCTAGCACTTTCAAAATTACTCAAGGTATCGTGTGGATTGTGTCCTTTTTGGTTTTCTATAAACGCTTCAGGGTCATGTAATTTGCCTATATCATGATACAATGCAGCAGCTTTTACAAGAAGAGAATTACCGCCAATTCGTTCAGTAGCAGCTTCTGCCAAATTACTTACCTGGAGAGAATGTTGGAGAGTACCTTGAGCATTGATAGACAATTCCTTGATCAGCGGATTATTCATATCAGTTAATTCTGCAAGGCTGATTGAGCTAGTAAAGCCAAATATTTTTTCGATCATCGGAATGAATGGATAAGCCAATAATGTCAACAGAATGCTTACAAAAAAGGCAACAAATGGCTTCCAATCAATAGCGGCAAAACTCTCTGCATGAATCAATGTTAAGCCCAAATAACCAAGTATGTATGTCCCAAATATGATCAATAAATCTCTAAAGAATTTATTCCAATAGCGTGTCTCTGATACCAATAAAACGGTTACAATACCAGCTAGAATTTGAATGAATGTAAACTCATAATCTAGCACTGACATAAAACTCGCGATCAGGACAACAACAATGTGAACAAAGAGTGCTAAACGCTCATCAAAGAAATTTTTGATGATAATTGGTACCACACAAAATGGAATGACATAACTACTGATGCCATTGCCTTCTAAGATGTACACCAAGAATGAAATCAATGCAGGGAACATCATGATAAATGCCAGGTTGTTCATCTTTTCAAAAACCCGTGAATGATTGAATTGCAAATAGACGAGCAAGGCTCCCATGATCAAAAAGATGAGCAGAAGATAGCCAAGGAATGAAATCAATGAAAAATTATCGAAAGAGAATCCCTCACGCTGCAAAGCTGATTTTTGTAGCAGATCAAATTTTTCTGCGGTAATCAAATCTCCATTTGCAATCACTACTGTCTCCTTCGGAATAGTATGCGGTTCTGTCAATTCACTCTTTAGGGTCTCCGGAACGATGTCCGTTACATTCACATTAGCAATCAGATGAGTCTCTACGAGTCTGTCAATCCTCCTTTTTTCCTGAGGCAGGTTATCAGCAATCCATTTCGATATTTCCTTATTAACCTGATCCACTGTATAATAATCGCTATCTAGATCTTTCTGCTCTACACCATCTGTATGAAGTAAATAAATGGCTTGATCACCTGCTTGCTCCTTAATGGAGGATTCATAAATTCCTTTTGCATAAAAGCGCTCTACCTCATTAATTAGCCCTGAAAATTTACCCGTCGTATCGACTCCATCTGGAAATGTTGATACAAGTTGATTAATTGCAGATACAAAGGACTGCTTTGGTTTTGTTGAATTAATGATGATTCGGTTCTGTGGAATTTCTTTTTGAATGACCAAATCGCTGTCTAAGACAACATCTTCATTTTCCCATAAGTCACCAATATCAAATGTTTCGTCAATCCGAGGTCTACATAAAACGGCAATCAAAATAGCAACGCCGAATACCATCAAGTATTTCAACCAATCTGAGCGGTTCAAGGATACTTTGTGTTGTTTTTCAGTCATTTAGATGTATTGATCTACATTTTAGATAAATCGATGCATACTTGTTTATACCGAATAGAAATCGGTTTGAAACGTTTAAAACTAGCAAACCTAATTCTTTAGAGTATTATGCTTGATTTATTTTCCCAAGGAAAATAGCATCGGTATACATTACAACTGATTCAACTACGTAAACAGCCTCAAAGTTGTTTAAAATAGTTAAAATTCAGATGAGATTCCATTGGCTTTATGCAAATAAGCTTATTTGGGTATCCAGGGAATATCAGCTTTTCCCTCTAATTTATTCAACACTCTGGCTAACACAAAGAAATAATCTGACAACCGATTCAAAAAATGCATGATTTCGTAAGCGACTTCAGACTGTTGGTTAAAGGTAACGACTCTTCTTTCTGCCCGACGGCAGACTGTTCGTACAATTTGGCAAAAGGCTGATGACTGACATCCACCTGGAAGAATAAACGATTGCAACGGATCGACTAAGGCATTTGCTGAATCTATCTCTGCCTCGACTCGATTGATGTCTTCATTGCTAATGGGTTTTACAGACAACTTTGCAGAATCAGGTGTTGCCAATTGAGAGCCAATCGTAAATAGTTTTGTTTGAATGAATGTTAAAAATCCATCGAATTCTGCCGTTCGCAAGGTGGATCTGAGGTAACCAATAGTTGAATTTAATTCATCAACAGTACCATATGCCTCTATTCGTGCATTGTCTTTTGATACTCGATCACCGCCAAACAATCCTGTAGTGCCATCGTCTCCTGTTTTGGTATATATTTTCACTGTTATTTAGTTGGTGTTATAGCGATGTTCTGGATCCCTAGATCGTCTAATATTCGTATTTATCATATCAGTCTCCACAAGTCCATCACGGAGTCTTACTATGCGATGTGCATGCTCTGAGATGTCAGGTTCGTGGGTGACAATGATAATTGTATTTCCTTTATCGTGTAACTCTTCGAAGATTGACATTATCTCTATCGATGTTTTCGTATCCAGATTACCAGTCGGTTCGTCGGCAAGAATAATAGCTGGATCATTGACTAGTGCCCGGGCGATTGCCACACGCTGTCGTTGTCCACCAGACAGTTCATTGGGTCGATGTTCTACTCGATCCCCTAAGCCTACATGGTCTAAAACTTCAAATGCACGATCTAGTCTTTTGGATTTGGACATCCCAGAATAAACAAGTGGAAGAGCCACATTCTCTAGTGAGGATAATTTTGGCAACAAATTAAAAGTTTGGAAAATGAAGCCTATTTCCTTGTTACGAACATCGGCTAATTCTGAATCCTCCATATCGCTGACATCTTCTTGATTGAGTAGATATTGTCCAGAAGAAGGAGTATCCAGACATCCCAACAAATTCATCAATGTACTTTTACCTGAGCCGGAAGGTCCCATCAAAGCCACGTATTCATTTTTATGAATGTTGAGAGTTATTGACTTCAAGGCGTGTACGAACTCTGTTCCCATTTCATAGGTCTTACGGAGTTCTGAGATTTCAATAATTTTCTGCATTTATTTGTCTAACACTTTAGGAACAACAAAAAATCCATCTTCATGTTTCTGTGGTGCATTTGAAATAGAGTCGTTGACGTCAAGCTCGTTTGCAACAACATCTTCTCGTTCAGGTTTTCTACTTTGATTGACATACACCAATGGTTCGACATTAGTCGTGTCCAATTCCTGTAGTTTCTCAACCATTTGAAGAATATCATTCAAATCCTTTTTGATGGATTCCCTTTCTTCTTCATCAAGGTTGAGGCGTGATAGCCTTTCTAATTTTGAAATTAATAAGTCATCTATTTTCATATCAAAACTTAAGATGTATCTTTCAGCACTTTGATCCAAAGTTACATTATATAGCGCTCTATTTGAGTAAAAGCATAAAGTTTTGTCAAATCAATCAAAGCATATCAAATACCTTGCAATTGCAGGAAACATTGGAGCAGGAAAAACGACACTGACTTCCAAACTTGCAAAGGATTTTGGATGGAAAGCACAGTTTGAATCCACTGACACAAATCCCTATTTGAGTGATTTTTACCACGACATGCAACGCTGGTCATTCAATCTCCAGATTTACTTTTTGAATCATCGATTTCAGCAGGTACAAAAAATATTGGCTGGTGAAGATGTTGTCATACAAGATCGGACTATCTATGAAGATGCCTTCATTTTTGCTCCCAATCTTCATGATATGGGACTAATGTCTAGTCGTGACTTCGAAACATATTTCACTCTGTTCAAGAACATGTCTGCTCAAGTAAAACCGCCCGACCTACTGATATACTTGAAAGCCGAAATACCCACATTAGTGGCGCACATTCAAGACAGAGGAAGAGACTATGAAGGTAATATGAGCCTCGATTACCTTAAAAAATTAAATCAGAGATATAACAATTGGATAGAAAGTTATAAAGATGGACCATTGCTTGTGGTCAATGTAGACAACCTCGATTTTAAAAACAATATTGAGGATTATGGCAATATAGTCGAAATGATCAATGCACAATTACATGGCCTATTTTGAACAGACTGGTTCAATATGATTCCATTCTATATCAAACTTCAATACACATTAATAAGAAGACGATTCAGACAACTAGGACTGCATCCAATTGCTGGATTCATGTTAATCCCTATCATTTTTGTTGTCCTATCTGTTTATCTCTTTTATAAAACTGAGTTGGCTGTCTATTTATATACAATAATTGGTCTTTTGACCATCACAAGTATTTACACAACAGATCGAATAGAATTCCTAAGGCTGGTAGCAGAAAAATCTATGTGGAAGATCCGCTTGATTGAAAATTTAACCCTGGCTATTCCATTTGTGCTCTTTCTGTTGATTAAACAAGAGTACCTATTTGCAAGTCTAATTTTGCTTACTGGAATTGGCTTTTCCTTTCTGAAAAAAGTGTATCGAAATTCTATACGGTTTAAGACACCATATTTTCACAGACCATTCGAATTTATCATTGGTTTTAGAAAATATGTTTTGCTCAGTCTTTTTGCATTGTTTTTGCTTTTCATGGCGTATAAAAGTAACAATATGAATCTTGGTCTATTCAGTATACTTGCCCATTTTGGAGTAGTGCTGACTTACCTTGGGTTCATTGAACCTTCTCACTACATTAACCTATATCATCAAACACCAAGTGGATTTTTGAAAGATAAATTGAAGACAACTTTTGTGTACACATGCATGACAATTCTACCATTTGGAATAATTCAACTCGTCCTGTTTCCTGCATCATTACTACCCTTAAGTTTACTTATAGTACTTGGTATGTTGATCGTCCATTATTTTGTGATCTGTAAATACAGTAATTACCCAGAGTCCTTATCAGTTGGTGATACATTTCTGTTTGTGTTTAGTATCGTATTCCCTATTTTATTGTTGTATACAATTCCTTTGTTTTGGAAGAAATCGAAACTACGATTAAACCATTTGTTGGTATGATTTCTATAACTAATTTGGTAAAATCATATGGGAATAACCAAGTCCTTAAAGGAATTACAGTCAATTTTGAACAAGGAAACATTTATGGAATAGTTGGTATAAATGGCGCTGGAAAAACGACACTATTTAGATGCATAACTGGCTTAGAAGATTATCTGGGTAAAATTAGCATTGGAGGAAATGAGCTACACAAAGCAACGGCTATACTTCCTACAAATCCATATTTTCTAGATCGACTGACAGGCAGAGAATATTTACAATTTATATGCCATGCACAGCAAATAAATTCACCCGATTTTGATAAGAGAAACATTTTCGATCTGCCTTTAGATGATTATGCAAATCAATACTCTACTGGTATGAAGAAAAAGCTTGCCCTATTAGGTGTTTTGATACAGAAAAAAGACTGTTATGTGCTTGATGAACCATTCAATGGTGTAGATATCCAAAGCAATTTGATCATCACAGAAATCATCAATCGATTAAAAGAATTAGATAAAACGATATTGATTTCTTCTCATATTTTTTCAACGCTCAGTGAACTTTGTGATACGATTTTTCTATTGGAAAATGGTGTAATTACAAGAACTGTGAACAAAGATCAATTTGAATCTTTAGAAGAAGAAATGAGATCTTCTATCATAGGAAATGATATTGATCAATTAGAATTAGAATAAACCGAATGAGTAATCGATATACAGAGATACAGTCAAAGCTGGAAAAAAAATCTGCTGTTTTAGTGGCTGTATCCAAAACTAGAACAGAAGAACAAATTTTGGATATCTATAATCAGGGTCATCGAATTTTTGGTGAAAACCGTGTACAAGAATTGGTCAAAAAACACGAGTCACTTCCTAAAGATATCGAGTGGCATTTGATTGGACATTTACAAAAAAATAAAGTGAAATACATTGCCTCATTTGTGGCAATAATTCACTCTGTTGACACTGTGGAATTGGCCAAAACCATTGACAAACATGCGCACAAACACGATCGCATTCAAGACATCTTAATCCAACTTAAAATTGCATCTGAACTCAGTAAATATGGTCTACAAAATGAAGAATTTGCCTCATCAGTAGATGCAATCAATGAACTAAAGAACATTCGCATAAGAGGCTTTATGGGAATGGCTAGTTTCACCGCAGACATGGATCAAGTCCGTTCAGAATTCAAGCATCTGAAGTCTGTATATGATCAATTCAAGGCATCTCATTTTCAGGATGATGAATACTTCAATACACTATCTATGGGAATGTCGGGGGATTATGAGTTGGCACTTGAAGAAGGCTCTACTATGGTGAGGATTGGGAGTCTGTTGTTTAATCAATAGGACCAAAATTGCAAGCAAACATTCTATCGTTGCAATTTAATCTTTGAGCACTGTACAAGTTTTTAATTAATCAACACAAGCTTATGCACCAAACTCGCTGCATCAGAGTAGATTTTCAAAAAGTATGTGCCCGTCAATGGACTCAAATTATCCAATTGAGTTGTCTCACTGGAAGACCTGAGGAGTTTACCACTAAGATCATACAATTCCAGTTTGTCGATGTTCAATTCAGTTTCTACACTGATCTTATTTGATGCTGGATTGGGATATACAGCTACGTCAAAGCCTAATAATTGGTCATTAGTTGAAGAACGAATTGCTGATACAATGTCGGTAGTAAATAAACTTAATCCGCCTCTTCTATTTCCAACAAGTAATTCAAAAAAGCCGTCATTATTCAAATCAAAGACTGCTGGATTGGTTTCATTGCCGACCTGAATATCACCATAAGTTGTCGCCAATTCTGTGAACGTGCCAGTAAGGTTCTCATCTATATCATCGAGCAATCTAATTTTACCACTTTCTGTGCCCACCAGCATCATTGTCCTGCCTTCAGAAACAAATGTAGCAGGCGCAGATAAATTTCTGATAAATCCTTGATCTTTCGTAAATACATTGCCAAACACTTGATTTGTAGTGGCGTCGTCAACATTAAATATTGGTGCTCCGGGAGCTCCTGTATTTTGAATATAATTAAGACTCCCACTGATGTCATCAACTGTATTAAAATTTCGTTCTCCAACAACCAAATCGTTGAGTCCATCATTGTTGAAATCAAAAATAGATGGTTTTACAAACTGACCTGGTCTAAGATTTTGATACTCGTAGATCGGATTTGCAAATTCAAAAGGCGCATCAGGACCAGCTGTATTTTCAAGAAAATAAAAGAAACCATTATCATCCCCTATCAAGAGATCACTATCACCATCATTATCCAAATCACCAATTGTCGGGAAAAAATGTGTTGAGGTCGTAACAAAATTTGAAAAACCTAAGTAATCATCGTCTTCTAAAGTAAATGCTGGTTCGTCAATACTTCCAGTGTTTCTGAGTAAAGTCAATCTCGGATTCTTTACAACATCAAAATCAGTAAGTCCAGCCGAACCTACTAGTATATCCATCAAACCATCATTATTAAAGTCAACAAAAACTGGTGCAGCATCTTTGCCAAAGAACAACATCTCATCTACCAAAAAATTCATTGTTGTCAATTCGAATGAAGGACCCTCTGGAGATGGTACAGCTTCATAATACCAAATATGATTGGTCGTTTGCAAACCTGATTGTTCATTGGGAGCAACAATAAGATCTGCTTCGCCATCATTATTAATATCTTCGAAGAAGGCGGTATTAAATATATTTATCTTGACCGGATTA
>CAYNMW010000011.1:0-9003 GCA_964398295.1 uncultured Saprospiraceae bacterium
ACTCTAAATAATGGCGTTTCCAAAATGTACAAATGTCCTTGTCTTACTAAGTCTGGAAAAAATTGTAAAAAGAAGGTTAATAGTAGTAGTCTAATATGCATACCATCAACATCTGCATCCGTCGCAATGACAACTCTATTGAACCGGAGACCTTCCAGTCCATCCTCAATATTGAGTGCATGTTGTAGCAGATTTAATTCTTCATTTTCGTACACTACTTTTTTCGTTAAGCCAAAACAATTCAATGGCTTCCCTCTCAAACTAAAGACCGCTTCTGTCTGGACATCTCTTGCTTTGGTGATGGATCCACTTGCAGAATCACCCTCTGTAATGAAAATAGTCGTCAATAATTTTTTCTCTTCATCTCCTCTCTTGTCATTATAATGAACTCTGCAATCACGTAGTTTCTTGTTGTGTAAATTTGCTTTTTTTGCTCGTTGATTTGCCAACTTTTTGATCCCAGCAATTTCTTTTCTTTCTCGTTCTGATTGTTGGATACGCTTTAATAAAGAGTCTGCAACTTCTTTATTTTTATGTAAGTAGTTACCAAGATGTTGTGTCACGTAATCAACGATAAACGTACGTACCGTTTTTGCGTCTGGTCCCATTTTAAGCGAACCAAGTTTTGTTTTGGTTTGGGATTCAAATACTGGTTCTTCGACTCTGACGGAAATTGCACCTATGATTGATGTTTGTACATCCTTAGTATCAAAATTTTTCTTGTAAAAATCTCTTACAGTTTTCACAATTGCCTCCCTAAAAGCTTGAAGATGAGTACCACCTTGTGTGGTATTTTGACCATTGACAAAGGAGTAATATTCTTCTCCGTATTGTTCGCCGTGGGTCAATGCAATCTCAATATCATCACCTTTTAAATGCACTATTGGATAGCGAAGTTGCTCTGGATTTGTCTTGTTGCCTAAAAGATCGAGAAGTCCATTTCTGGAATAGATTGTCTTGTTATTGAAATTGAGTTTTAGCCCTGCATTGAGATAAGCATAATTCCATAACTGGTTTTCAATGTAGTCACTCTTAAATTTATAATTGAGGAAAATACTCTCATCAGGCACAAAACTGACAAGAGTTCCATTCGCTTCTTTCGTTTTTGCCTGATTGTGATTTTTGACTATTTCTCCTTTTTTGAATTCCGCTACTTTTGTTTTCTTATCACGGATCGCTTGTACTTTAAAGTAATCGGATAGTGCATTAACGGCTTTTGTCCCTACTCCATTAAGTCCGACTGATTTCTTAAATGCTTTAGAATCATATTTGCCACCCGTGTTGATCTTGGAGACGCAATCGATGACTTTACCAAGTGGTATGCCTCTTCCATAATCTCGAATTGTCACTTGACCATCTTCGATTGATATATCGATCTGATTCCCATAACCCATGACAAATTCGTCAATACAGTTGTCAATAACTTCCTTTATCAAAATATAAATTCCGTCATCTTGCGAAGAGCCATCGCCCAGTTTACCAATGTACATGCCTGGACGCATGCGTATGTGCTCCTTCCAGTCTAGTGAGCGAATATTGTCTTCTGTATATGTTACCTGAGCCATAAGTGTAAAACTATAAAACTACGCTAAAAATAAGGAAAACATATTACAAATAACTTTAATGTAATATCTTCGTGACAAATAGCGGTTGTTGAAAAGAAATACATCCTCACAACACACCTACACGATTCTTACCATTCAATTGAGATATTGGACTACATCGGTATTTAACCATTCTCTAGAATTTATTACGAATACTCAATCAAGACCAACAGATACTCAAGCTTCCTTTTTTTATGAGGATCGCCACATAGTTTTGTCAGGACTTCAAAACAATAGACATGTCCTTACTTAGAAGACTTGCAGGTGAAACCGTCGTTTATGGCATGTCCCATATCCTCCCTAGGATACTCCACTATATTGTGTTTACTGTGTATTTGACCTACACCTTCAAGGACACAATAGATTATGGTATTTATAATGACCTGTATGCCTACAGTTCGATTATTCTGATCTTATTAATAGGTAGAATGGATACTGCTTTTTTTCGATATTCTTCTCGTGAAGAAGATCCCAAAGCTGTCTTTTCTTCTGCCATCATTCCTATAGGAGTCATCAGTATTCTGTTTCTCATCCTGGCAAATAGCTTTAAATTTCAGATTGCAAGTTTGATGGAATACCCAGACAGTTCACACTATATTGTTTGGTTTGCTTTCATACTTGCCTTTGATGCCTGGGTAGCTTTACCCTTCGCCCGCTTTAGAATGGAGAACAGGCCTTATCGATTTCTTTTTTATCGATTGTTGAATGTTGGCTTGACCATTTTCTTTGTCCTGTTTTTTCTAGAAATCTGTCCTCGTCTTATTGCAAATGGTTGGACAAGCTTTGAGCAATTTTTGTTTCTCGACAAACGGCTCGATTATGTTTTCTTTTCTAATCTATTGGCGAGCTTTATTCTTTTTGTGAGTTTGATTCCTGAAATAGTTAGAGATGGAATTACATTCATTTCTGCCCTATGGCGTAAAATGGCTGCTTATGCTTTGCCTCTTGTAGTCGTTGGAATTGCAGGAAGTTTTAATCAAACCTTTGGTGTGCCTTTACAAAAATATTTTTTAGGTAGTGATACTATGGACAATTTAGCAAATGCAGGAGTATACGGTGCAGCATTAAAAATCGCTTTATTGTTGAATTTATTTACTGTTGCTTTCAACTATGCAGCAGAGCCTTTTTTCTTCAAGCAGTTTGCTCGCAAAGAAAGCAAAACCATTTATGGATTAGTTGCATTAGCGTTTACAATTGTCGCTTGTACTGTTGTGTTAGGGATTCATTTCTATATCGATGTATTGCAATATTTGATTGGTGACAATTATAGAGATGCCATTTACCTTGTCCCAGTTTTATTGTTTGCCTACCTCTGCCTTGGACTCTATTACAATTTTTCTATTTGGTATAAACTTGTGGACATGACTTACATGGGTTCTGTCATATCCATTATTGGTGCATTAATCACCTTCGGCATTAGTTATGCCTTTCTCGGAAAGATAGGCTACGCCGCCTCTGCATGGGCAGCACTTTGCTGCTATGCGTTTATGGCGGTCGCAGGATTGGGCATTGGCAAAATCTATTACCCAATAGATTATCCAATTGGAAAAATATTATTGTATGTGGGCATTACCGTTCTGCTCGTATTCGCCTCTACTTATATTAAAGGAGTGGTGTCATCTCTCCCGCTATCCATTTTGATCCATAGTCTCTTGATCATTGGATTTGTGCTGACTGCTTACTTCAAGGAAAAGGAATTGGTGGGTGCGTTTAGGAATTAAATACATACTAAGTCCAAGTGGTTTTTAACCACTTGAAAATAAAACAAGGCACTAAAGTACCTTGGACTTAATTCATAAACAGGTTCTATTTCTAATATTAATCATAAAACTGCGTCCGCAGCAAATCCCACAGCCACACGCGATTAAAAATGACATAAAACACTGCTGCTATCAAAATTGCGATGATAAACATTTTAAGCCTTCCGATGAATAACTGATTTTTTTCACGCATGCTTTTATAGCGATGCCTACTGGAATATGACATATTACATTTCCTTATTTCGTTCCCAATAATTTTGATCTTCAATATCCTCCAATAATTGTATATAATTGAAGTATCTGAGTTCGCTGATTTCACCCTCTTCTATGGCATCTTTGACTGCACATTTAGGTTCATTTCGATGGCTACAATCTGCAAATTTACAATCTGCTGAGGTTTCAAATAATTCTCTAAAATTATGTGCTACATCCTTTGGTTCAAAATGATTGAAGGAGAGTGATTTGATACCTGGTGTATCGATCAAAAAAGTGTTCTCATTGACCTCGAACATTTCAGCGAAGGTAGTTGTATGTTGGCCCTTGCCAGTATATTCGGATAGGTCTGTTGTGCGTAAATCTTCATTCCCCAGAACGGCATTAATGAAAGTCGATTTCCCTACTCCTGATTGACCACCAACTAAGGTTACCTTTTGGTTCATTTTGTCTTTAAGCTCAGATAAGCTTTCTGGTTGAACAGCACTAATGAGATGCACACCGTAACCAATGGTTTCATAAATAGAAGCCAAATACTTATACAAAGACAAGTCCTCTTCAGTCATCAAATCTGATTTATTGAAAATTATTTCAACTGGAATATTGTAAGGTTCTGTCATTAAGATATAACGATCAATAAAGCCTTGCTTGAGGTTTGGGTTTTTGATGGTGACCAATAAGTATGCTTGATCAACATTACTGGCAATAAGATGTAGTTGATGTTTTTTCCTAGGTGACTGACGGACTACATAATTTTCTCTGTTGAGAATTTCTTTGATGATACCACCTTCAGATTCTTTTTCAATCACTACTTTATCTCCTACGGCAACAGGATTAGTCAACTTCAATCCATTGAGTCTGAACTTGCCTATCATACGACAAGCAAGTATTTCGTTAGTTTGATCCAATCTGACATTATACCAGCTGCCTGTAGATTTAGTGACTGTACCTTTCATTAAGGAAGCAAAGATACACGATGGGCTTGACAATCAGGTGAAGAGGATTGATATGGTGATTTGTATTCAATCATTGACATATAGGCAGCTTGATTGTAATAAGTGATTCTTTGTTCGTTGAAGTAAAACCTTAATAGGTCTGAGACATAAAAAAAAGGGACAAATCGTGCTCTTTAGCTGATTTTCCCTTTAGTCACATGAAAAAATATCTACAAGTTTTGAGGAATCTCTCCTCTATATCTTTCTTACACTTACATGTAAGTTGTTAGTCAACTTAAATTGTATTTACATTAAATACAAGACAAAGATCACTACTGTTTAATGACTATGCTACTACAAATTTTCCCTATTATAATGCTATATTACCCCATTAAATCGTTTTATGTTTCCTTAATGTTAATTTTAAACTACTCTTATCTTATGTTATGAAAGTTCTTCGTCGAAAAAATTTAGAGCCAACCTTAAAAAAGATTGTCCCTTCTTCGGGAAGTTCGTTCTACACAAAACGATTTATACAATCAGCAAGCAATTCAGTACCATTCTGGCATTTCCATCCAGAAATTGAATTGGTATACATCGACAATGGACAAGGTAAACGGCACATTGGAAATCATATTTCTTACTATCACGATGGCGATCTATTATTAATCGGATCCAATGTCCCACATTATGGATTTGCCGGAAGGCTAACAAAAAATGAATCAGAAATTATCGTTCAATTTCTGCCCAAATTCATGGGTCTTGAATTCATGCAAACCCAAGAGATGAAAGAGATCAATGTCCTCATGCAGAAATCAACACAAGGCTTATCTTTTTCTGGTGCTACGAAAGAAATAGTAGGAACCAAATTAAATGAACTGCTCACACTTAAAGGTTTTGACAGATTGATAAAATTGTTGGACATCCTCAGAACAATGGCTTTATCCAAGGAGGTTGAAGTACTCAATGCCGGAGGTGTATTTCTTGAAGTCTATGCCAATGAACACGATCGAATGACCCTCATTTACGACTATGTGTCCAAACATTTCACAGAAGCAATTGAATTGGAAAAAATAGCTTCGGTAGTTTCGATGACTGTTCCCTCCTTTTGTCGATATTTTAAAAAGGTGACAAGCAAGACCTTTACTAAATATGTCAACGAATACAGAATTGTACATGCGCAGAAATTGTTGAGTGAACAAGACATGACGATTACGGAGGTTTCGTTATCTAGTGGTTTCAATAATCTCTCTCACTTCAACAAACAATTCAAACTTCATACACAAAAGAGCCCAAGAGATTATAGGAAAGAATTAACCACGGTGATTCAATAAATAATAAAAATGGGGCGTAGAAAAAAAGTGAATTCCAAGGAGGCAGGGCTAGAAATAGGGCTTCATTTTTTTAAGTTCTTTCTCAAATCAGAGCATTTGCATTATGGATACTTCAAGGATCTGGAAATCGATATTACCAACTTAGCAATTGCTCAACAACAATATGCAGAGTATCTCATCGACTTAATCCCCAATGGCGTTAGAAGCATATTAGATGTGGGTTGTGGTTCTGGAAAACTTGCTGAGATGTTGATCCAAAAAGGTTATGAAGTTGATGCAGTTGCTCCAGGCAATCAGCTATCTTCTTATGCGAAAAACAAACTTGGAGATCACGTGGAGTTATTCAACTCTAGATTTGAAGACTTGTCAACAGATAAGAAATATGATTTAATTCTATTCAGCGAAAGCTTCCAATACATTCCCATAAAAGAGGCATTGGATGGCGCAATACATCATATGCATGACGAAGCATATGTTCTTATTGCTGACTTTTTCAAAACTGATCCAAATGGAGAAAGTTTACTTGGTGGAGGACATGATTTCTCGGATTGGATGAAGGAACTTACAAGTTATCCATTTGATATTCGAAAAGAAGAAGACATAACTGAACACACAGCACCAACCATTGATCTGGTACAAGAGCTTTCAAATGAAGTGCTCAAACCATCCTGGAAAGTTATTTTCGATTTAGCAGAAGACCGATTTCCACTTGCTTTAAAATTTTTAAAATGGAAATACAAGAACAAACTAGATAAACTGGAAAAGAAACATTTTACTGGGCAGCGAACTGGAGCAAATTTCAAAAAGTATAAAAAATATATGCTCTACATCCTTCAAAAGAAATAATCCTTCGATCAATCCCATATTTTACTCAAAATAGATATGATAAATCAAGCGAATGATTTACTTTCGCAGAAGAAGTCATCCCCGGCTTAATTAACACCTTAATAACTGCAGCGTAAATGAAACGATCTTTCATTACGCATCTACTCGTATTTGTTTGTATATCAATTTCTGCCCAAAAAGCACCAACTCCAAGCGGTTTTGAATTGTTTTATCAAACTAGTTTTAACAGGCCTCACTTTAAAAGCGGTCTTTCAATTGGCAAATCAATATCCTTATACTCATTAGATATAAAGGTTCAAGAGGATTCTCCTGAAAGGATGGCAAACGAATTTTTAAATCGTCATGCCAAATCTTATGGCCTCCATAATCATGGAAAAATTCAGTTGCAACATGTGCATACAAGATCTTCTGAGGTAGGTCATATTATTCGCCACAAACAATATCATCAGGGCATCAAAGTGAAGGATGCTGAAACCACAGTTCACCTTGCACCCGACAATAAGGTAAACTATGCTTTATTTAATGTCTTTGAGAAAATAAACATCAAAGATGTCGTAGCTGAAATTAGCGAAAAGCAAGCCCTTCAAACAGCAAAAAATTACCTTTCCACATCAAACACTACGGACTATGAGGATATCGAATTGATCATTTATCCTGATGACAAAGGTGGTCGCTTAGCCTATGAAGTGACCATTGCTGCAGACTTTATTTTAGGAGAGTGGCACGTGATGGTGGATGCAAAAACAGGTGAAATATTTGAAGCTCTTGACAAGGCATTATACTACTGTAATCATGAAAAAGTTTGTGCTTATGATCATGAACATTCGAATTCAAAAAAAACCCTAACACCCGAATTGGTTAACGGTACAGCTTTGGTATTTGATCCAGATCCTATAACCGTTCATTCAGTGTTTTCTGGTGGTGATTTTGTGGACAACGATGATGCTACAAATGAGCAATTTGACAATGCAAGAAGCTTGATCACTCTTCGGGACATAGAAGATTTTAATGGTATTTATACACTTCGCGGACCTTGGGCAGAGATTCGAGACCACTCCGCTCCATTCAAAGGTCTATTTCAACAGTATTCACCAGACTTCCATTTTGACAGAAGCAATGATGCTTTTGAAGCTGTCAACGTTTATTATCACATCGATTCGATGATGAGATATATCAATGAAACACTTGGTTGCCCAGTCCGACCTTCAGCATACATAAGCGGTGTTCGATTTGATCCAAGTGGTGCAAATGGTGCAGATGTATCTTTCTATAGTTTAGGCACTCAACAAATAACTTTTGGCGAAGGCTGTAATGATGATGGAGAGGATTCTAATATTATCCATCACGAACTGGGTCATGGCATACATGATTGGCTAACTAATGGATCTTTATCTCAGGTAGATGGTTTGAGTGAAGGGTTTGGTGACTACCTTGCTCAATCTTATAGTCGTTCTTTAGGCTATTGGACACCTGAAGACCCACAGTATCAATGGGTATTTAATTGGGATGGGCACAATGACTGTTGGCCAGGTAGGGTTACCAATACAAGCATGACCTACCCCGATGGACTGGGTTACGGTGTCCATAGAGATGGACAAATTTTCTCCACGTGTTTGATGCGAATTTATGATAGATTGGGAAGGAAAAGAACGGACAAAATTGTCTTTGAAGGAATTTCGATGACAAATAGTACTTCCAATCAAAACGATGCTGCAGTAGCAATTTATACAGCTGCACAGATACTTGAATATACAGAAACTGAACTGGCTATCATTATTCAGGAAATGACTACAACTGGGTACACATTCCCAATCGAAACTTCATCACCAATAGCTTCTTTTACCCATAATTTTGGTACAGATCCTGTCTGTCCTAATACATTTGGAAATGGAGAAATAAGCTTTCTTGATAGCTCAAGTGAGCTTCCAGAATCTTGGAATTGGTCATTCTCAGGGTCAGCAAATCCAAACCAATCAAGTTCTACAAATCAAAATCCACTAATTACATTCTGCAACTCTGGTATAATTACAGCGAGTCTTGTGGTTTCAAATGCTACAGGAAGTGATACACTTACCACCGATATTCATGTAGCACTATATGCAGGATGTATTACGAATTGTCAAACTTTCAATAGCGGAAATCTAAGTCACGAAATCATCGCTTCTAGTGAAGATCTTTTATATCGAGATACAATAACTGTAAATGGAATGGCAGGAAAAATAACAGATGTAAATGTCACTAACCTCAATATCAACCATAGTTTTGTTGGCGATGTGGACGCATCACTACGTTCTCCTTCATCTATAGAGGT
>CAYNMW010000011.1:9103-39344 GCA_964398295.1 uncultured Saprospiraceae bacterium
GATAAATCTGATAGTACAAATGAGTGTAATATCCCAGTAAAGTTGACTGGCATTGTTACTGGTGAAGAAGACATAAAAGCCTCATCAATTAGATCTTTACAACAAATTGCTTCCACTGCTAATGTAATTTACAATGTGAGAGAATCTGTATTATTTGATAATGGATTTCAAATTGATCAAGGTGCAATAATTAATATTAGTATGGATGGCTGCAATTAAGAATTGGTAAAGTGGTTGAATTAGATTGATATGTAAATTAAACTTATTGTGAAAAGCTTATGCTTTAAAAATCAAGCAAATCAAACATATCGTCTAATTCATCGAAAGATTTAAATCCGACTTTTTCTTCATCGCCGCCTCTGCAAACGAGTCCGTATAATTTACCTTCGTTAATAATTGATTCTAATTCCTGTAATGGAATAGATAGATCGAGATAGCATTTGTGTTCAAATGCAAATTCAATAGTTGCCTTTTTTTCTGTCGGTGTCAATAAATTCCAGTCATGGTTTCTTAAGATATGACCTGTTTTGTGCGGGAGTGAATCTAGTAAGTCTTTTGATCCAGAAACAATTGTACTACTTGCGAGCACATCATTCTCCTGAATTTCTTCATTGACATGATAAATAATACCATCAGCTTCGTGGATCTCTAAATCGTTAATCTCTTCATCTGTTTCTAGCAAAATAGCTACACCTTCAACCCAATCCTTAATGGCGAAGTATTCGTCACGTTGCACCTTACTTAAATCAAAACTAATGGCATCTACAATTTTAGCAGCAAAGTATCTGGCATCTGTCAGGTTAGAAATTGAAGATGCTATGATTTTAATATCTCTCATTTAATTGATCACTATATTTTCACAAACATACAAATGAGTTACCTTTAAACTAGATAAATCGATAAGATGTCCTTTCGACAAAAAGATTATTACAAACAAGTATATTTCATCACTGAGCAAATACCAATTGGTCGCGTGAGTACTTATGGAGCAATAGCAGACTATCTGGCATTGGGTTCTGCTCGTATGGTCGGTTATGCACTGACCCAATCCAACAAAAATGGCTTTCCTGTTCCTGCCCATCGTGTGGTAAACCGAAAAGGCGAGTTAACTGGAAGAATGCACTTTACCACACCTGAAATGATGCAAGAATTATTAGAAAGTGAAGGTGTTGAAGTAAAGAATCACACCGTTGTGGAATTCAAAAAGCTGTATTGGCACCCAGAAGAACTTGACTTGTGACAAAACGAATAAACCTTATATCAGGGCCTAGAAATATATCCACAGCATTGATGTATTCTTTTGCCCATAGAAATGACACCCACGTTGTTGATGAACCGATGTATGCGTATTACTTGCACAAATCTGGAGCTGACCATCCTGGTAGACGTGATATTTTAAATGCCCTACCAAGTACAATTGAAGAAGTAAAAGAACATTATTTATTTCAAGAAGTTCAGAAAGATATTTATTTCATAAAAGGAATGGCAAAGCACTATGTGGAACTTGATTTTTCTTTTTTATTGGAGTTAGATAACTTATTTCTAATTCGTGATCCTGCGCAATTAATTGTTTCTTTTCAAAAAGTGATTCCAAATCCTAAGATGACAGATATTGGACTCAAAAAAGAATGGGAGCTTTTTGAATTTTTACAATCTAATGGAAGCAAACCAGTTGTTTTAGATTCAAATGCACTTTTAGATAATCCAGAAAAAGGTCTGCAGAAACTCTGTCAATCTTTAGAAATTCCATTTTCTGAACGAATGCTACAATGGGAAAAAGGTCCTATATCAGAAGATGGTGTTTGGGCGCCATACTGGTACTCAACAGTACACAAATCAGACAAATTTGGAGAACCCAATCGTACGATACCTAAAATTCCAAAAGCATTAACAGATTTATACGAAGAGTCCTTGTATTATTATAAAAAATTACACGCTCATCATTTATTGAATTAAGTTGAAAACGCATTATGTTACAACAAGCTGATCCAAGAAATCAAGACATCCAAGTATGGATAAAAGATAAACTTTATCCTCGTACAGAAGCTAAAATATCTGTATTTGATAGCGTCGTACAAGGTGGAGATGCCGTATGGGAAGGACTGAGAGTTTACCCATCTGGGGTAATGTTGTTAGACCGTCATCTGAATCGATTATATGAATCAGCCAAGGCAATTGCATTTGCTGACATTCCCTCAGATACATTTATTAAAAACGCACTCAAGCAAACACTTGACGCAAATGGAATGGACCGTGATACACATATTCGGTTGACATTGACAAGAGGTGATAAAATCACATCAGGCATGGATCCAAGATTAAACCAAGCAGGGTCCACACTAATCATATTACCAGAATGGAAACCTCCTGTATACGATAATGAACATGGGATTACCATTATTACCTCTACGATAAGAAGAAATAATCCTTCCTTTTTAGATTCTAAAATTCACCACAATAATTTACTTAATAATATACAGGCTAAAATACAAGCGAATGTAGCAGGAGTGGATGCAGCATTAATGTTGGATAAAGATGGCTTTGCAGCAGAATTAAATGGCACAAATATTTTCATGGTGAAAAATGGAATTGTATTTACGCCTTATGCAACGGCATGCCTCCATGGAATAACCAGAGGGTTTATCATTGACTTATGTAAACAATCAGGAATTGAGTTACAAGAGCGAAATTTATCGTTGACAGAGTTCTATAATGCAGATGAAGTATTTTGTTCTGGGACCATGGGTGAATTAACACCAATTACTGCAATTGATGGAAGAGTAATTGAAAATAGAAATGGAACAACAATAATGAACCAATTGATAGAAAAATTTGAGGAATTAATTCCAAAGTATTGTGTTACCCTTTAACCTTATAAATTGAATCTTAAATTGGTTCGCTATCTATTTACTCTGCGAGCCATTCGATTAATTTTTGTTTGAGCAACTGCAATTGTTCATCAGTCATGTTTGAAATTCTGGCATTGCCGTGATCCTTTCCTTCCATAAAATAATAAAGTGAATTGACCTTATCATTCACTGGAATAGCTGCAGCCGACCAGGTATCTAATGCACCATTGATGTACACCATCTTCTCTGCAGTCAATGCCCAATTATATACTTGCTTTGTCAGTTTCCCATCAAATGGACGTTCTATTTTATCGGGCATAAATACAGCTGATGGGTTTTTGTCCTTTGGTAAATAATTGATGTAATCACTGAAGTCATCTAATTCATATCCATAATATCCCATCTGTGTTCCTGCCTGATAATAATGCGATCCAAATCGTGCCACATCACGATCAGAAAATAAATCCATTCCTACAATTTCAATGAAATGTTCAAGTTTCTCTTCATCAGTATTCTTCTTTTCTGGAATGCCATTGCAGTCGTGTCCATATTGCCAAAAAGAAAAAGGATATTCCAACACAGCCAATTCGAATGCTTCATCAAAGGACAGGTAATTAAAATTCAGGTCCTTTCCTTTGTAAAACCATTTTAATTTATTCTTATAATCATCTGCATTGACGAACATTTCTGTTTGGAATTCTTCAATGTCGCTTCGACATTCTTCTGTTCCGATAGTATCAAAAAATTCATAGATCCGCTTGTCCTCTTTGCTTAATATAATCGGGGCTACATAAGGCACAGATACATCAACATCATCTGGATAAAAATATCTATAAAAAATTGTGGTTGTTCCTCCTTTACTTATTCCAGAAGATATCCACTTACTAGTATACATTTCTTTGAATAATATATTAATTCGATGAAGATCGGCAGTCACTTGCTCAAATGTCAAATAATCATAATCCAATTTGTCTGGAGAAGATTCCAAAAAATATCGATGTTCAATACTGATTTGATTTGCTTGTAGATACGTTGATAATTCTGCAATTCGATTATTTGGTGCCCCATAACCATTTGTGATCATCACTGTAGGATTGTCAAAGCCTGCATGACTCAGCCAGACTCGTTGATAAAAAAAACCTTCATCCGGATTATCGTGATCAATTGGTTGCTTGATCTTTAATTCATAAGCAGATTGATAATTTTCTGGTGTTTGTATTTCTTCAAAAATAACGTCAGGCATTTCGAATAACTGATTTCGGATTTCTGATTGACCAATGCTTGTTGTGAAGCACGCAATAAATGAGCACGCTATTAAAAGTAATTTCATATGCTATTCTTATTTATGATAAAGCTCCACTCCTTTTTCATAATACTTGTCCCCTTCTAACCAAAAGTATGTGTCCTCACTATTTCCAATCATTCTTGCTGATAAGACGTAAGCTCTGAAAAATTTATCCAAATAATCGTAGTCAAGATTATCAGCATGATCTGCAGGTTGGTGATAATATTTACGGATGTCTTCTCCAAAGGATCTGAAACCCATACTAAAGGTTGGTGCTGGTATACCTTTTGCAGCAAAATTCACATTATCTGAACGATCAAAGAATCCTCCTATTTGGTCATCAATAGATTCAAGACCATAAACAGCACTTGCCTGCTCGAATAATGATTGGGCCGAGGTTCTTTCTTTTCCTACAATAGTTACTATAGATGTGTCGTCATATCCTCCATTGTCACTATTGAAGCAATATTTAATTCTTTGTAAATCTACAGGGCAATTGTCTACAAACCATTTACTACCCAACAAACCTTTCTCCTCTGCAGTAAACAAAACAAACATCGAAGAACGACGCAATGGAAATTTTGCAATATTTTCTGCAGCCATTAACACAGTAGTTGTGCCTACCGCATTATCTCTTGCACCATTATAAATAGTATCACCTACTGCATCCGCTTGACCCACACCGACATGGTCATAATGCGCAGAAAAAACAACTATCTCATCCTTTAAATTTGGATCAGTGCCTTCTACAAATCCTACTATATTATCAGAAAAGAGTTCGTCCTTTTTTACACCATCTATCTTTAAAGTGAGGTCAGTGTTCGTTGATTTTAACTGAGTAACTAATTCCTCTTTACTAGCATCAATCATTAAATGAAACATTGAGTCTGCATCTTTCTTTATCTCTCCTAATTCCATTTTCTTTCTGGATGCCAAAAATCGCTTGACGAAATTATAGGGAGATTTTGCGTTAGAATACAATTCGATGATTCCTATTGCTCCAGCAGCAGCCGCCATTTCCCTTTTTTGTAGAGATAGTCGATACCATGATTGAGGATCTTCGGATTCTTTATCCCCAGCGATAGCAACGACTATTTTACCTGTCAATTTTTTATTAGCAAAATCCTTTTCTAAGCCGTGATTTAAATAGACAAGTGAAGACTCTTCAATAGTAACATCACTTGCTTCCATCACGAAAAAATCATCTGGATGGTTTAATTGTTTCCCATTCAATGTACATTCAATTTGATCCGCAGGTTCAACTAAAGTAAATGGAACTGCTTGTTTGTATGTGTCCATTCCAGGAGCATACGTAACTCCATGCAAATTAAATTGTGCAGTAATAAAATCTGCAGCCAACTCCAGACCAGGACTTCCCGTATCTCTACCCTGCAATGCATCCAATGCCAGAAAATGAATATTGCCTTTAATTAAACCTTTGTCAATCGTTTCATTAACAATGTCAATGTCTGACTGTTGTGCAATTAATTGTCCACTTATTAGGACAAAGAATAAAATACAGTTTCTCATAAATCGATTAAAAATCCTTTGTTAGTAATAATTTCGCGAGTCACTACATGTTTTTCTACATCTTCTCTATAGAAATAGCAATCTCTCATTTCTTTTTTAGAAAACAACTCCAATTGGTCACCGTAATGTGGTGAATCTTTTTGGGTACTATTGCCATAACTCATTTGTACTTTTGCTTTGACTTTATCACCAAATTCGATGACTGCTTGCCAGGTATCACCACCATCAACGACCAAACGGCCATCCTTAGTAGGACCAGCTTCACTCCATGCAACTCTAAAAATACCTACACTGCCATCTGCACCATTTGCTGGTAACTCGATGTCATTGTACTTTATCCGGTAAAAGAATCCCCAAGGCAAATCTAGTGGAACACCACGTGCAGCAAATTGCTGTGCTATACCAGCTAGAGTCTCTACTGCTTTTTGAGGATCACTCAAACCATCTGGAGTAGTCAATGGTCTATCTATATCCCAGCCAGTTTTATAAATACTTGGATTATATGGTCCTAAAGCATGTGCCCATTGATAAAAGAGAGTCATGCCTTTACTATCAGCATCTGCATGTCTATCCCACGCCATAAGAACAGAATCTGCTTTCATTAAAAGAGGATTGTTATCTCCATAAGTCATCACAGCCTCATGTAAATCATCAAGTAGTCGTTCTGCCATTTCTACTTTTGTTGACATCTTATAATCAACCAGTTCGTCAAAAGTTATGCTTTCATCATTTGCCAATTGCTTTGCAGAAATTTGAGGTCGGAATGTCATTCGCACAGGAGACATGTAAGGAGGAAAATCTTCTGGATGAATTTCCTGTGGAATTGTGCTAGACCATGGAGGATCATTTGCATTCTGCAACCATCCTTGTGGAGGGTTTTTTACTTTAGGCAGATCTTCATAGGGATGCGTTTCATTCCAAATCAATTCAGACCGTGTGCCATCCACTATGTTACGCCAAAAATCCCAATCGCCCTCAGACCTTACGGGAACCTGACCATTGAACATGTAAAAGATATCACCAGCCTTATCCGCATACATGATATTAAAAAATGGAATTTGCATCTCCTTTAGTGCAGCTTCAAATTGATTGAAATTTCTAGCATTTCCCATCTCCCACCATTGCGTTGAAGCGAAAGCTCTATCTAATCCAGGCAGACGAATTGCCAATGCTTTATCACCATCTTGCTTCAAAACAGGTCCATGAACGGAAGAGAGCACAGTAATTTCTTCTATGTCCATAATTCCTTCCTTGCTGATAACGTCAAGTTTTACTTTTCTCTCATCAAAGTAGTTTACTTCACCGTCAAGTACATATCCACCATCCTTCAATTGTAATTCGTAGAGATCTGAGTTATCAATTGTATTATTGGTATGGCTCCAGCCTAGATACTCATTAAACGCAATACTTAGAATCGGAGCTCCTAGTAAAGTAGCTCCATATAAATTAAGGCCAGGTGCATTATAATGTGCTTCATAAAACAACCATTCATCATACCAAGGGAGGTGTGGATTCATCACCAACATTGCATTACCGCTGGCACTTCTTGATTTACCAACTGCATATGTATTTGAACCAGTATGCTCCCAATTTGCCACGGTGCCTAGATCACGGCCTGCAATAAATCGAGAATACACAACATATAAATAATGGGTGAATATATCTTCTTTGCTAATCGGAAATACCAGTTTATTCTCTGCACTTATACTACCACTATTTGATCTGGCATAATCATTCATGCCATCTACATATTTTTGAACGTAGGTTTTAAATTCTAATGTCTGATTTTCATACAACTCATTAGCGATTGCAGGAAAATTGAGACTATGAATCATAATATCATTTTCAAGATATTCTTCTCCCCAATATTTAGCAGCTTGTCCTCGCCCCTGAGCGTACAATTTTAAAATCGTATTGCCATGACTATGCATTTGAGCCCAACCAGTAGCATAGAATAATTCTGCATTGTTAGCTGCATATATGTGTGGAACGCCCCATTCATCCCATAAAATCTCTGTCGGTTTCTTATTCATTGCTTCCTTAATAGGGCCTTCTAAATTTGAAGAAGAATCAACAATTTTCTTAGAACAAGACAAGCTTAAAATGATGCAAAAGGTGTAGAATAGTATATTTCTCATAGTGAAAATTCAGACGTACAATGTAGGGAAATGTTTTGAGCTTCTATCCTGAAACGAAGGTGATTTGGATAATTTTGCAAGCGCTATATTCTTCCTTTTTTTCTCCATCTACCTGTGAAGATTCTAAATTGATTGCCTTCGGTTATTTATTTGTACATAGATAAATCACAAAACATATTATCTTAACTACTTCGAAAATTAACGTACATGAAGAAGATCAAAGGACCTGCGATATTTCTCGCGCAGTTCATGGGTGATGAGGCACCTTACAACTCCTTAGATTCAGTTTGTGAATGGGTCAGCAGTCTTGGTTACAAAGGTGTCCAATTACCATCATGGGATGACCGTTGCATCGATTTGAAAAAAGCTGCAGAGAGCAAAGACTATTGCGATGAAATCAAAGGAACAGTAGAAAAACACGGCTTACAGATCACAGAGCTGTCTACACACTTACAAGGTCAGCTCGTCGCAGTAGCACCCGCTTATAACGAAATGTTTGATGCATTCGCACCAGCTGAAGTGCATGGCAATCCTGCAGCTAGAACAGAATGGGCCAAACAACAATTAGGCTATGCAGCCAAGGCCAGCCAGCATCTCGGACTTAATGCGCATGTCACCTTCTCAGGAGCATTGATATGGCAAACGATGTATCCGTGGCCACAGCGTCCTGAAGGGTTGGTAGATGCAGCATTTACTGAGCTCGC
This sequence comes from uncultured Saprospiraceae bacterium, assembly GCA_964398295.1. Taxonomy (GTDB): domain Bacteria; phylum Bacteroidota; class Bacteroidia; order Chitinophagales; family Saprospiraceae; genus CALFUK01. Next base: position 17,610 of record CAYNMW010000011.1, read on the forward strand.
AAATCGATGGACACCGATTCTGAATCAATTTGATGAGGCAGGTGTTGATTTGTGCTATGAAATTCATCCGGGAGAAGACTTGCATGATGGTGTCACGTTCGAAATGTTCCTGGAGAAAGTCAACAATCATCAACGAGCAAACATCCTTTATGACCCTAGTCATTTCGTATTACAGGCATTGGATTACTTACACTACATAGATCTATATCATGAGCGAATCAAAATGTTTCATGTGAAAGATGCAGAGTTTAATCCCAATGGAAGAGTAGGTGTATATGGTGGATACCAAGGATGGAAGGAAAGAGCGGGAAGGTTTAGATCCCTTGGAGATGGTCAGGTGGACTTCAAATCAATTTTCAGCAAACTATCTCAATATGGTTTTGATGGTTGGGCAGTATTGGAATGGGAATGTTGCATCAAATCTTCTGAGCAGGGAGCAGCTGAAGGCGCACCTTTCATACAACAACACATTATTGATGTAACCGAAAAAGCTTTTGATGATTTTGCTGGTGGAGAAACTGACCAGGCTTTATTGAATAAAATTATGGGGTTGGGGTAATGTTGAGCCTGCCTGCCGGCAGGCAGGTTTTAAATGTTGAATGTTGAATTAAAGGAAAGATGATTATTATTTATAAATGTTTAACCTGGCTGCTAGCTGGCAGTTGTTCAATGAGAGTTTTTAATGCTTTTTACTCAATTACAATGGTATGTTTACTCTGTATTGGGTGTTCGGAGACGACAGTCACAGAGTCAAACACTAGCGAAACACAAACTGGATATGATGCTGCTTTGGCAGAAAAGGTAGGTGCGGATGATTACGGCATGAAGACCTTCGTAATTGCATTTTTAAAAAAAGGGCCTAACCGTGATTTACCAAAAGAAGAATCGGATAAACTGCAAAGTGCTCATATGGAGAACATTAACAAATTAGCTGAAGATGGGAAGTTAGTCCTCGCAGGACCATTTTATGGAGAAGGAGATTTAAGAGGGATATATGTATTCGACGTGGACTCCATTGAAAAAGCAGAAGCGCTTACCAAAACAGATCCTGCAATCCAAGCAGGAAGCCTGGTCATGGAATTACACAAATGGTATGGATCAGCAGCTACAGTGATGATCAATGAGTGGCATTCCAAAATTCAAAAAACAGAAATTTAAACACATGCAAATAATAGAATCACCTAAAGTATATGATGCGGTAATTGTTGGCTCCGGCGCAGGAGGCGGGATGGCTACTAAAATACTTGCAGACGCCGGGTTGAATGTTGCGGTCATTGAAGCTGGTCCATTCTTTGACCCAAAAGAGTCATCAACAATGACCCAAATGAAGTGGCCTTGGGAATCACCTAGAAGAGGTAGAGCTACAGAATCTCGCCACTTTGGTGATTTTGATATGGCCTATGGAGGTTGGAGCTTACCAGGCGAGCCTATCACAATGAAAGGAGATACTGAATTTATGTGGTTCCGTTCTAGAATGCTAGGAGGTCGTACCAATCACTGGGGAAGAATATCATTACGATTTGGACCTGTGGATTTCAAACATAAATCTGTTGATGGTTTGGGAGACGACTGGCCAATTGGATATGAAGACGTCAAACCATATTATGATAAGTTGGATAAGCTTGTAGGTGTATTTGGCTCTAATGAAGGATTACCAAACGATCCCGATGGTTTTTTCTTACCAGCACCAAAACCAAGATTACATGAGTTGTACTACATTAAAGCTGCAAAAAAATTAGGCATTACTGTAATCCCTTCTCGACTTTCCATTCTTACCAAAAAATTGAATGAAGAACGAGGTGTTTGTTTTTATTGCAATCAATGCAGCAGATCATGCAATGCCTATGCAGATTTTTCTTCAGGCTCTTGTCTGATTTTTCCTGCACAAAAAGCAAACCAAGGTCAGGTTGATTTATACGTAAACTGTATGGTGCGTAGTGTGGAGATGGGAAAAGATGGAAAAGCAAAAGGTGTAAGCTACATCAATAAAGAAGATGGTACTGAACATATCATACGTGGAAAAGTTGTGGTCCTTGCGGCATCTGCTTGTAGCTCCGCTAGAATATTATTAAACTCCAAAGGTCCTGGACATATGAACGGACTTGGAAATAGTAGCGGCGTTGTAGGGAAATATTTGCACGATTCAACAGGTTCATCACGGGCTGGATTCATACCAGCATTGATGGACAGAAAAATATATAATGAAGATGGTGTTGGAGGTATGCATGTTTATTCACCTTGGTGGGCCGACAACAGCAAGCTCGATTTTAAACGGGGTTACCATATAGAAGTATGGGGTGGTCTGGGAATGCCAAGTTATGGCTTTGGTATGGGAATGGATGGACTAAATGAATTTGCAGATATGTCAACAGGAGGATATGGTGACAAACTGCGGGAAGATGCAAAACGATATTATGGAGCAGTACTTGGATTTGGTGGTAGAGGTGAGTGTATTGCAAGAGAAGATAACTATTGCGAATTGGATCCAGAAGTTGTAGACGAATGGGGAATTCCAGTGCTGCGATTTAACTATTCATTTAGCGATCAGGAAAAATTGCAAGCCAAGCATATGCAACAAACATTCGAAGAATTAATTGATGCCATGGGTGGCAAAGTCTTCGGTAATACTCCAACAGCGGAACAAAACTATGGCTTAAACAAAGGCGGTGAAATTATCCACGAGGTGGGTACGACGCGAATGGGGAATGATCCAACAACATCTGTATGTAATAAATACCAACAACTGCATGATGTAGATAATGTATTTATCACTGATGCAGGACCATTTGTTTCACAAGCTGACAAGAATTGTACATGGACAATAATGGCACTTGCATGGAGAGCTTCTGACTATATCGTCGATCAATTGAAAAAACAAAATATTTAAATCCTACAACTATGAAAAGAAGAGATACATTAAAAACATTGTTGGTGGGAACCATTGCCGGAGGAGCAGCAGGGACTACTCTCCAAAGTTGTCAGACCGATACTGCTATTGAACAAGTAGTTGGTTTAGGTATTGGAAGAACTCCTTTCGAAAGAGAGAGAGATAAAAAATTACTAAACACACAATACTTCACAGATGCTGAATTTGATATTATAGCCAGAATTTGTGACATCATATTGCCAGCAACTGATACTGCAGGTTCTGCGACTGATGCAGAGGTACCAGCCTTTATCAATTTCATGGCAAATGATATAGAAAAGCTTCAAGTTCCATTACGTGGAGGATTAGCTTGGATCAACAATGAATCTTTAAAACGATTTGGAAAAGGTTTTGCAGAAAGTACCGATGAAGAACAGATTCAAATTGTCGATGATATTGCATACCCAGATACAGCTCCAGATAGCATGTCAACAGGAGTCAGTTTTTTTAACCGCATGCGCGACCTCACTATGACAGGATATTATACCTCCAGAATAGGCGTAAAAGATTTGGGCTATGTAGGTAATGTACCAAATGTTTGGGACGGAGTTCCTCAAGATGTTTTGGACAAACATGGTATGAGTTACGATCCTGAATGGATAGCCAAATGTGTTGATCAATCTAAACGGAACGACATTGCAGAATGGGATGAAAATGGAAACTTACTAACTTAATTTGTATTGGCAGTTACCAGAACAAGAGTAAAAGTCTGTTGCATAAGCTCAATAGAAGAAGCAAATCTTGCGATCCAATATGGTGCTGATGCTATCGGTCTAGTCGGTCCAATGCCAAGTGGTCCTGGCATTATTGACAATTCAATGATTCATAACATAACTGCTGCTGCACCTGCTTCAATTTCCACATTTTTACTCACTAGTGAAACAGATGCTGATTCCATTATTGCTCACCACAAACTCGTAAATACAAATACGATTCAATTGGTCGATGCAGTAGATGCAAACACGCATTATAAAATAAAACAAGCATTGCCTACCGTTAAACTTGTCCAAGTCATTCACGTCATGGATGAGGAATCAATTGCGGAAGCAAAAGAAATTGCACATTCTGTAGATACAATTCTATTGGACAGTGGAAATCCTAACCTAGCAATAAAAGAACTTGGTGGCACAGGACGGGTGCACAATTGGGAAATCAGCAGGCGTATAGTTGAAGCTGTTGACACACCAGTATTTTTGGCAGGTGGTTTAAATCCCGATAATGTAGCACAAGCAATTAAGGAGGTGAAGCCATTTGGTGTTGATCTTTGTAGTGGGATACGGACTGATAAAAAACTTGACGAGTATAAATTGGCTGCGTTTTTCAGTCATGTAAAGTAGTTTCTGCAAAATCTATCTATTGCTTGGAATGACTAGTCTTAGTTCTTATTAATAATCTCTATTTCAATTTTCTTTTCAATTTTCCCATGTTCATTCACAAGTGGCTCCGTGAGTGTTGCTACAACTGTCTCTGTCATATTTTCTCTGAGGAATGACACTTCGACTTCGTCACCTGGAAGTTTGGAAGACAATCCAGCAAGTAATGATTCGATAGTTGAAACTGGTGATCCATTGATGTGAGTTATTATATCACCACCGTCAATCCCTGCCTTTGCTGCAGCAGAATTCTCAATAACACCATTAACCAAAACTCCTTTATCTGATTGCTCAATCATCACGCCAAATTGAGCCTTATTGGTAGAACTAGGTTTGTGCATATGCAAGCCTGCACCATCATTATTGATGCCTTCCATGTGTTTTTTCATCTCCGCTGGCATGTCTCCTTCACCATCCCATTCCAATACTCTTACATTGCCTTCTTTATCTTTTATCTTCATGACACGCATTTTCTTAGTCCCAGTTTTCTCAATATCGATGTCATGCTTTTTTAATAAATCTTTTACATCTTTAGGAAGTTCCTCTCCTTCTTTCAACTTGATGATGTGCACGTCTTGATCCTTATTACCATCGGTTTTGCCTTTCGCAATTTTAATTCGTTTTTTCACCATTACTGGTTCATCACCGTCTTTTTTTGCTTTTGCCTTTTTAATCAATTGATCTATATCTACTCCATATCCTTCCAATTCCTCTTTTAACTCATCTGAAATTTCTTCCCCTTCTGACAACTCTATTTTATACACCTTTTTAGTTTCAGTTTCCGCATCATCCTGCATTACATTATCAACGTCGCCATCTAAAATGCTTGAATCTAAACCTAATTCCTCTAAAGATTTCTTGATTTCATCAGGTATGACTCCATCATCTACCCATTTTAGCTTTTGTGTTTCTCCTTCTTTTTCAATTGTAATATCAACAGTCCTTTGCTCTACTCCGTCCCTTATTTCTTTTTCTACTTGGACTTCGACTTCTGACTCATTTTGGTTGTCATTGGTGCTATCTACTGTAACTGTCATTTCATCAGCAGATTGAAACATTTGGATATCTAAACCATGTGCCTTCAGTTGGTCAGCAACTTCTTTTGGAATTTCACCATTGCCTGCATCTTCCCAAGTGATTACTTCTTCCGTTTCACCCTCTTTGACTGTAACTTCGAAGACATTGAGTTGTTTGCCATCTCTTGTTTCCTTATTTACATTAACTGAAATATCCTTGTCTTCCGCATCATCATTTTTCCCAATAAAGATTGCCTTTTCTTTTACTGATTGTTGCCCATCTTTGCTAATCCAAACATTTTTATCTGATTCACTTTGTGCGTCAGATTTTATAATCACAACTTTCTTTTCTTTTACTGAAGATTTTTCTTGTGAAAATGAAGGTGCATTTGATGTTAGAATCAATGCCAACAAAAAAATGAATTGTTTCATAGCAAAAAGATTTACTTAAAAGTAGAAATAAATGACGGCAGACTCAAAGGTTTAACTGAGTATTAACTCAACCTAATTTTATCATCATTGCCATCGAAGAATTTATGTTCATTCAGACCAAAGTCATCATTTTATGAATTTTGATCCATTTCATGTACTTTCTAAACCACTGGTATTGCTTTCGCGAAATAAAAGTCTAATACCCCAGAATATGACATTTCTGTTTTTAAAACCCTTGTTTATGTAGACGATAAACTCTAGCAGCAATAATATCTGGAGTTGGTTTCCTATCTATCGATAAATTTTTTCATGAGTTCGCAGGTTTAATATATCAGCTGCATCATCTACTGTAATAGCTGTCAAATGTAATCTTGTTGATCGCAATTCAGGGAATTCATTGAATGTCAAGGGAATTATTTAGTCAATAGTATAATTTCTAAACCAATAAAACATTAAGGAAAATGATTAGTTGGGAATCTTCAGAAGTAAAAACATTGGCTCCAGCAGAGCCTGATATTAATAGTCCAGTACGAAGTGCCAGATAAAATGTTGATCGGCGCATTTTTTTGTAACAAATGTGACAAATAGAAAATAGGCGAAGCCCTGTTTTAGATCAGATGATTAATAAACGAGGTGTTTTAAATTTCATATAAATAGAATCAAGCAAGATCAAAAATTTAAATCTTTGGTGTCCAAATAGTTATAATAATATTACGGAATTGTAGTCTGCTTCTGAATATCACTAGCAGAAAAATTAAAAACATTCCGACGGGACTTTAGTTTGATAACCTCATTTTATGTAAGTAAGATATATACTGACTAGTGGTTTAAAAATTCCCAAACCTATAGGTCTTGTAAAAAATATATTCTGGCAATAAAAGGAAAGTAAAATTGTCATAACTGCGACAAAATGCAGGCAATACTCTATACTTCGTATGTCGCTTTTCTGAATCGTTAAATAAAATTGATCTGGATTGAGACTTAAATCAAATCACTCTGGCTCATTGGCTGTTTTAATAAATTATTGTTGAATGTGTAATATTGAAATTTGTGCAAAAAATAAAACCAGTCTCTTTGTTAAAAGGGACTGGTTTCAAAATCGAAATTTGGTTGTTAACTAGCAAGCACCAAAAGTGATTGAAAGAACAGAGCTTTGACCATCTCCCCATCTTGCAACAACTCTCTCAGCTAAGGATCTTCTAAGTTGAATTGTTAGAGTTCTTCTCACACTTCCATCACTTCTGAAGTACGTAACACAAAGATCAACTAACTCATTTGGATTTACCTCTTCAACTTTAACAACAGTTTCAGAAGTAATTGTACCGGCAGTAGCATTTATACCAGGAGACATGAAGCCAACAAATAGAAAAGCAATAAATAAATGTTTCATTATAGTAATATTAAATGTTAATTAAAAAATTTCCATAATTTTAAAAAGATATAACCTTAGGTAATTATATCAAACTCGAACTGTCCAAAATATAATTATAAAGATAAAATACGAGTCAGAAAAACTTATATTTAGAAGATTTCAGTAGAAAATGTGATATCGTGATTAAAATAGTCTTATGTCTTTTTTTTGACAAAAGAATACAACCATTTTCTATCACCAATAATTAAATTTCCAAATCCATTTAATCTAAACGGACCCCTCAACTCAGGCAACTATATCAGACAAATAGTAATTATTTGCATTCAACTTAATAATGAAATATGGTCGCTTTTATCCAGAGCATAAGCAAGTTTAGAATTGAGAATCATTCTATCTGCAAATCGATAATCTTCTTTATGATATTTCCAGAGAGCATCATGAATCGTGACGACTGTTTTGATCTTAGTTTTATGGATGCCAACTGGTAATTCTCCTGCGAGCCCCATGATAAATTTGAATGCCATTATTGATCAGTTGCTTCACCAGGCCTTTTGATCTCCAATACCAACTGAATGGTCCTTTATATGTCCGGATGATGATTTCTGGATCATCTGCAATATCAGACAAATCGAATGGCTTCTTTATTTGAGTTGTAGATAAATAAATAATAACATTCGGAAAATGTGTCTTCAGAGATTTTTAAGAGTGTTCGAGTATCACTAGCCAATCCACCCCTATTATTAAAGAGTCGTTTTGCATCGAATCCAAGCAGAAAGAAATGACAGCAGACTCAAAGGTTTAACTGAGTATTAATTCAACCTAATTTCATCATCATTGCCATCAAAGAATTTATATTCATTCAGACCAAAGTCATCATTTTTATGAATTTTGATCCATTTCATGTACTTTCTAAACCATTGGTATTGCTTTCGCGAAATAAAACCAGCTGTCAGAAATGAATGTATATAGGGATGGACGTGAAGACTGATTTTCGATTTTGGTCTCGACTGAATAACCTGATCCAAATCTCTACCAATCTCATCTTCCAACAAAATTGTCGCATTTACTTTACCAGTTCCGTTGCATTGAGAACATTTTTCTGAGGTGTCGATATTCACCTCAGGGCGCACACGTTGCCTCGTAATTTGCATCAGACCAAACTTACTAAGTGGAAGAATGGTATGTTGGGCTCTATCAGGTTTCATGGTTGCTCTCATTGCTTTAAACAATTTGGATTTATTTTCTCCACTTCTCATATCGATAAAATCGATAATGATAAGTCCTCCAATATCTCTCAATCTCAATTGTCTCGCAATTTCTTTTGCTGCTTCGAGATTTACCTGAATTGCAGCTGATTCCTGATCCAATTTCTTCATTTTAGGCCCACTATTGACATCGATGACGTGCATCGCTTCGGTATGTTCTATTACCAAATAGGCGCCACTACCCATCGTATATGTTTTTCCAAAACTTGATTTGATCTGTCTGGTCACCCCAAAGTGATCGAATATTGGTTTTTTGCCTTTATACTGTGAAACAATTTTTGTTTGTGCCGGAGATATCATATTCAAGTAGTTCTTGACATTGTGGAATGTCGAAGGCTCATTGACGATAATCTTGTTAAATGAGTTATTGAGAATGTCACGGAGAAGGCCATTGGTTTTATCCATCTCATCCATCAACTTTCGTGGTTCAGGTCCTTTTTGCAATTCAGCAAACATAGCATCCCATTTCTTCATCAAGCCTCTCATCTCTTCATGTAGCTCTGCAACTTTTTTTCCTTCTGCTGCAGTTCGCAAAATCAAGCCAAAATTTTTGGGTTTGATACTTTCAGCTAGAAGCTTTAGCCTTTTTCTTTCATCTGAAGATGCAATCTTTTTGGAGATTGCAATACCATTATTGAAAGGGGTCATCACCATATACCTGCCTGGAATTGTTATTTCGCAAGTAAGTCTTGGCCCTTTTGTTGAGATTGGTTCCTTTAATACCTGTACCAAAACGCGATAATTTCGTTGAAATACGTTTTGGATCTTCCCATTTTTAGGATTATCAGGTTCCATATCGAAATTTGCCAATAGTGGACTATTAATCTGTCCATATATAGCTCCTTTAGTCAACTTGAGTAGTGATTTGATTTGTGGACCTAGATCAGTATAGTGGAGAAAAGCATCTTTCCGAACACCGATATTCATAAATGTGGCATTCAGACCTGGCATCAACTTTTTAATTGAGCCGATGAAAATGTCGCCAACAGCAATTTGTGTATTGGCTTTTTGCTTGTGTATTTCAACAAGTCTTCTGTTTTCTATCAATGCAATTTCAACGTTTGTATCATTTGCGTTGATAACTAAATCATTATTAGTCATCTATATACTTAATTTACCTATGGGTACAATGGCCCATAAAACAATTAGCCTTGCTGGCAAATAAGTGTTATGCTGTTAAAAGAGACCCTTCTAATAGAGTAGAATGGGTCAACTGAAGGTATATTTTGCTCGGTTGGGTACCTTCTGATATGAAGAAGTAGGCGTTAGACTTACTTATTCTTCTTCTTATGTCTGTTTTTTCGCAATCTCTTTTTTCTTTTGTGAGTGGCGATTTTATGTCGTTTTCTTTTTTTACCGCAAGGCATAACCTATATATTTTAAAATTTCTATTCTAATTCGTTACAAAGCCGAGTAAACTTTTCGGCTTTGGAAAATTCCTGCAAAGATTGATATACTTTTGATAGCATACAAATTGTAGACCGATTATTTGGTTCAATTTCTAAAGAAGTTGTTAATCTCTTTAAAGCTCTATCCCATTGATTGGTCTGAATTGAGAGTCTTCCCAGCTGATTCAATACTTTAACATTTTTTGGGTGATCTTCGTTCAATGAAAGCAGCATTTGTATTCCTTTCATTGGATTGGATTCTGGCGGCACCTCCACATTAAGCAGCGCCATATTGAGTCTATGGTCGATTACATTGGGTTCTTCGGATACTGCATTTTCAAAAGCTCTCAATGCGTGTTGCCTACAAAAGTCCCTTATTTTATCCTCTGTTCTATTCTTGGCACACAATGTAAAGGTGGTGCCTGCTATTCCCCAGGAAGCACCCGTATTTCTTAGTTTGGCAATCTCTTCAGCATAGTACCCTGAGACTTCTGGAAAGCCGAATCCATACCATTCTCTGGCTAGAGTCTCCATTCTTATTGCTTTTAAGGTGTCGTCAGTAACCTCCTGCAATTCTAACTCTGCAATTCCAATAACACCATTTTGGCGTGAATTCAGTTGTTGTTTAGCGTCAGCGAGTACAACCCTTATATCAGTAGATTCGAAATTTAAGGCCCTTGATTGCTCTAATTCTGCCTGTTTCTTCGGTTTAGTGTCAAAACCAAAGTAGAGGACAGCAAACAAAAGAACAGCTGCTGCTATAAATCCCAATTGTGTTTTTGTCCACACAGTTTAGGATTCTTTCTCACTCAGGTCCTCTGGAAGTAATCTGACGTTGTGTTTGACTTGTTCGATGAATATTTTTGCTGGCTTGAATGAAGGAATATAGTGTTCTGGAATTTCGATCGCTACATTCTTTTTGATGTGTCTACCTATTTTTTTCGCTCGCTTCTTGATTACAAATGAGCCAAATCCTCTGATATAAACATTCTCACCTTCTGAAAGTGTACCTTTTATTTCCTTGAAAAAGGTTTCCAATGTCACTAATACATCTACTTTAGGAACTCCGGTTTTCTCGGATATTGTTGCCACTAAATCAGCTTTTCTCATTAGCTACTATTTTGATTCTTAGTCGGTTATGTTTCAATAATCGTTTTTCAACGAGGGGTGCTAATATCGGCATTTATTGGATTTATCAAAACATTTTGTCTTTTTTTTAAATAGATATTTCGTTCATAACCCTTTGCATATGAATATTTTATAGGTATTCTAGGACATAATCACTGCATTCTCTGATATAGTTTTATCTTTTCAGCTCTAAAATGTGAATATGGTCCTTTCAATGACGGGTTTTGGTCAATCTTCAGGTATTTATCAAAATAGGCATGTTTCTGTCGAAATAAAGTCACTAAATGGTAAAACAGCGGATATAAGAGTGAAGATGCCAATGTACTACAAGGAAAAAGAGATGGAAATTCGAAAACTCGTCATGAATTCTCTTGTAAGAGGCAAGATTGATGTCGTCATCAGCGTGAAAAGCGAATCTGAAGACATCGAGTATTCTCTCAATACTAATCTATTCAAAAAGTATGTCAATGACCTGTTAGCTATTTCTGGTGACCTTGATATCGATAAGGGCGATCTTTTACAAACTGTGATCAAAATTCCAAACATCGTCAAAGCAAATGATGAACAATTGGAAGCTGATGAATGGGCATTCACCAAACAAATGATCGAACAAACAATAGAACGAATACAATCATTCAGACAAGAAGAAGGAGAATCCATTTATAAGGATTTGAAAGATAGCGTTGAGGCGATTTCTGGGTTTTTATCTGAAGTGCCAAATCATGAAAATGACAGACAGCAAATTCTCAGAGATAGAATGATGAAACATTTAGAAGATTTCATTAACAAGGAGAATGTTGACCGCAACCGATACGAACAAGAAGTATTGCATTACATGGAACGATTAGACATCAATGAGGAGAAAGTAAGGCTAGATCAGCATTGCAAATATTTTATTTCTGAACTCAATTCTGATAATAAGATAATGGGCAAGAAATTGGGTTTTATAGCTCAGGAAATTGGAAGAGAAATCAATACAATGGGTGCAAAAGCTCAATATTCACCAATCCAAAAGATTGTAGTTAACATGAAAGACAATCTAGAAAAAATTAAGGAACAATTAGCAAACGCAGTGTAGGAATGGGGATGGGTAAGATGATCGTATTGACTGCTCCATCAGGCGGTGGAAAAACTACCATTAAGAAGCATCTCCTTTCTACATACGACCAACTGGCATTCTCTATATCCGTAACCACGAGAAAAATAAGAGAAACAGAATCAGAGGGTGTCGACTATTATTTTAAAACAGTTGATGAATTCAAACAATTGATTGACGAAGACGCATTCGTTGAGTGGGAAGAAGTGTATCCGAATCAATTTTATGGAACCCTAAAATCTGAAGTCGAACGAATTTGGTCTATTGGAAAACACATTATCTTTGATGTAGATGTGTATGGTGCTCAAGACATTAAAAAACTCTATGCAGATCAATGCCTTGCGATTTTCATCAGACCACCTTCAATACAAATAATCATTGAGCGATTGAAGGCTAGAGATACGGAAACGCCTGCGAGTCTTGCAAAACGAATTGATCGGACACGCAAAGAATTGTCTTTTGAAAAAGCATTTGACAAGGTATTACTCAATGATATATTAGAAGTAGCCTTTAAGGATGCAGAAATAATGGTAGAGTCATTTCTTCGTATCAATTCCTATGAAGAGGAATGAAGCAATTGTGTATTTTTGCATTAGTTAAACAATGGAAAAGCTCGTAACAGAAGTAACAGATGGAATTCGAATATCAGTAAGCTGTAAATATCAGCCAAAGCATTCAAATCCAGAAAACAAGGAATTCGTCTTTGCCTATTGGATCACAATAGCAAATGAAAGCCCATATGTTGTACAGTTGATTGATCGCCATTGGGAGATTTTTGATTCACTGGGTAGCATCAGGGAAGTAAAAGGAGAAGGAGTAGTTGGAGAGCAGCCAATATTACAACCTGGAGATATCCATAAATATTCGTCGTGGTGTCCACTTGCAACACCTGTAGGCCGCATGAAAGGCTCATATGGCATGGCAAGACAAACAGATGGCCTCAAGTTCGATGCAGTCGTCCCAGAATTCAATCTTGTCGCTACATTCAAGCTAAATTAATCAGGTAAATAGTTGTTGTTGGATGCCAAAGACATCTGGATTTTCTATCATCAACAATCGTTGTTTCATATCCAATCCGTATGCATATCCTGTCAAACTGCCATTCGAACCAATAACCCGATGACAAGGAACAATTATAGCAATTGGATTTTTACCATTTGCTGTTCCAACAGCTCTCACTGCATTTCGATCTCCTAGCTTGACAGCTATATCTAGGTAGGACCTAGTCTCTCCAAATGGTATGTTCAGCAACTCTTTCCACACCTTTTGGTGGAATGGAGGTCCAAATGACATGTCAATGGGAGTGGAAAATGTGCTCAAACTACCGTCAAAATATTCCTGTAGTTCTTGAGTGCACAACTGAATGTGTTCATTGGTGTTTGGGGTTTCAGACTTTTTATCTGTCGAAAATGACAATTCTGTCAGTCCAATGTCTGAAGCACGCATAGTTGCTCGTCCAAAAGGGGTATTTACGTAAGAAATAAACATGATAAGCTGAAAAATTAACGAAAATCGCGGAGAAAGCTTGACTAAATTAAAAAAGAGAATAAATTTGCACTCTCATTACCGGTGCCTTAGCTCAGTTGGTAGAGCAATGGACTGAAAATCCATGTGTCCCTGGTTCGATTCCTGGAGGCACCACAAAGCCCAAGCATTGCTGTTTGGGCTTTTTCTTTTCCTTCTATTTTGTAAAACTCCAGTTAACTATTTCGCTACTCTGTAGCTAATGGGAACAATAATGTTATTGTCTATTGATATGACGCCACTCTGTGGCTTACGAGATTCCTAACTGTCGACCTTTGGTGGAGAGGTACCACAAAGCCCAAGCATTGCTGTTTGGGCTTTTTCTTTTCCTTCTATTTTGTAAAACTCCAGTTAACTATTTCGCTACTCTGTAGCTAATGGGAACAATAATGTTATTGTCTATTGATATGGCGCCACTTTGTGGCTTGGGAATTCCTACCTATCACCCTTACATTTTCAACTGCTATTCTTACCTTAGTTAAAACTACAGATATGGCTTTCCTCCAACGCTTAAATGACGACCTCATCCAATTCATCGAGCAACAGCAATTATATTTTGTCGCCACTGCTGCTCAAAGTGGGAGGATCAATTTGTCTCCAAAGGGCCTTGATAGTTTTCGCATACAAGACAAAGAACATGTGCTTTGGTTGAATTATACTGGCAGCGGTAACGAGACAGCTGCACATTTGAAAGAACAAAATCGAATGACAATAATGTTTTGTTCGTTTTCTGAAAAGCCATTAATCCTCAGACTATATGGCAAAGCGAAAAGCTATCATAATTTCGATACAGAGTGGTCCGATTTGCTCAATTTATTTGACGAACATTCAGGAGCTCGTAATATCTTTTTATTGGAAATCGAATCTGTTCAGACTTCCTGTGGTTATGGAGTTCCTCTATTCAATTTTAAAGAGACACGTTCAACATTGACAAATTTCATTGAGAGTAAGGACGAAAATGAGCTAATTGATTACTGGAAAAAGAAAAATGCAACCAGTATTGATGGTTTGCATACTGGATTATTCCCTGAGAAGGGCAAATAGTGAAATAAAACAGAATTATTTCAGAATCATAAGTAATAATTCTGAATAGTTGGCTAATTTTAAGGCTAATAGAAAATAATCAAAATGAGAATTCAAGCAATTACAACAAAATTACTTTTTGCGGTCCTTACATGTGCTCTTATGACTTCTTGTGTAGGTAAAAAGAAGTTTGATGAGATGGTCCTACAAAAAGATCAAGAAGTGGCAGATGTCGTAACTAAAATGGCTAATCTTGAGTCTGACTTTCAGTCTAAAATAGATGCACTCGATCAAAAGAATACTGATCTTGCCAAAGAGAAAAATAACATAAGCAAAAACTTAGCTGATGTGAAAAGTGAACTGTCAACTACACAGAAAGACTTATCTGATGTAGAATATAAAGTTGATCAAAAGCAAAAACAGATAGACAACCTACGAGGTGAGATTAACGCTGCTTTCGCAAATGTCGAGGCTGCTGTAAGTAGTGTTGATGCTGCAGTTTCATCGAGTAGTAGCAGAATCAAAGAAATTGAAGGTCAATTGTATCTTGATTTAAATGACGATGTTAATTTTAAGTCTGCTTCTGCTAAACTTCAGAAAGGTGACGAAGGAGCAATTCAGGAAATTGCAACAATGTTGATCTCTAATCCATCATTGACTTTATTCGTAGAAGGTCATGCAGATAACAGAGGAATTGTAACTGGTAAATTTGATGATAATTGGGATTTGAGTGCAGCAAGAGGAATCTCTGTTGTAAGAAAATTAATCGAACTAGGTGTGAATCCAAAGCAACTTGCAGCAGCAGGTAGAGCTGAGTTTTTGCCTGAGCAAGCAGGTGACTCGAAAGAAGCACATGCAGCTAATAGGAGAACTGAGTTTGTAATCGTACCTAATGTTGGAAAGCTTTATCGATTAAATAAATCAGAAAAGCCATAGTTTTTTTTGCTGCAATACATAATTGCAACACACATTACTCAGGCCTAACCAATACATTTTTCTACTTTGTTGTAGTAATCATTTTAAAATGAAAACATGTATTTGTTAGGCCTTGATATTGGTAGTTCATCCATTAAAGCAGCTTTAGTTGATGCCGAAACTTCACAAGTCGTAACATCTGCTTCTTATCCACCAACTGAAATGCAAATCCAGGCTTTACAACCTAATTGGGCAGAACAAGACCCTAATTTATGGTGGGAATATGCAAGTAAGGCTATTCAAGCATGCTTGTCAAAGAACTCTCTTAAGCATACTGAAATCAAAGCCATTGGAATCTCCTATCAAATGCATGGTCTTGTCATTGTTGATAAAGAAGGCAAACCACTCAGGCCTTCAATTATTTGGTGTGACAGTCGTGCAATACCATATGGCCAAAAGGCCGAAAACGAACTTGGACTTGACTATTGCAGTACAAATTTTCTCAATTCTCCAGGCAACTTTACAGCAAGTAAGCTAAAGTGGGTAAAGCAAAACGAGCCAGGAATATACGAGCGTATTTATAAAGCAATGTTACCTGGTGATTATATCGCCTACCGAATGACAGGACAGATAAATACAACCATTTCAGGTTTGTCAGAAGGGATTATGTGGAATTTTAAAACCAATTCAAAGGCTAGTTCATTGCTTGACAACTTCGGCATTGATCAATCTTTGCTTGCTGATGTAAAAGCTACATTTTCCATACAAGGAAATTTAGAACCTAAGGCCGCTGAGTATTTGGGACTTCCATCTGGTATTCCAGTAGCATACAGAGCAGGAGACCAACCGAATAATGCTATGTCACTTGGCGTATTCGAACCAGGTCAAATAGCTGGGACTGGAGGAACATCTGGTGTTGTATATGCCGTTAGTGATCAGCTCATCAGTGATCCTAAAATGAGGGTCAATAGTTTTGCGCATGTCAATCATACTGAAAAAGATCCGCGCATAGGTGTGTTGCTTTGCATTAATGGATGTGGTATACAATATGGTTGGTTGAGAAAAGTGCTGGGTGAAGAAAAAATCAGCTACTACGATATTGAGCATAAAGCATCTGAAGTCGCAATTGGAAGTGAAGGCTTAGCAGTATTAAGTTTCGGAAATGGTGCCGAGCGTATGTTACAAAATAAGCATGTTGGTGCACAAATGTTGAACCTCAATTTCAACATTCATCAACAAGCACATCTGTATCGTGCTGCATTAGAAGGCATTGCATTCTCTTTTCATTTTGGCACACAAAGTATGTCTGAAATGGGCGTTGAAGTTTCTGAAATGAGAGTAGGGAATGATAATCTTTTTCAATCTTCTATTTTCGCAAAAACACTTGCGACACTTTCTGGTGCATCTATACATTTAGTAGATACTACTGGTGCTATAGGAGCCGCAATAGGTGCAGGAGTCGGCATAGGTCATTATTCATCATTGAAAGAAGCATTCAGACAGCAAAGAATCATAAAAACAATCAACCCTGAACCTCATTCCAATGAATATGATAAGGCATATCAAATTTGGTTAAATCATTTGCAAAAAATATTATCAGATTAAAGAGTTATGAGTAAGGTATTAATCGGTCAAAGGGAATATTTCCCAGGAATTAAGAAAATAAAATTTGAAGGCAAAAAATCTAAGAACCCACTTGCATTCAAATACTACGATCCCAAGAAGAAGGTTGCTGGCAAAACAATGAAAAATCATTTCAAATTTGCATGTGCGTATTGGCATTCTTTCTGCAATGTGGGTGGAGATCCATTTGGACCAGGGACAAAGATATATCCTTGGGATAAAAATAGTGATGCTGTAGAGAGAGCTAAAGACAAAATGGATGCCGCCTTCGAATTCATGACTAAAATTGGGCTGGATTATTTTTGCTTTCATGATGTCGATCTGGTTGATGAAGAGAATAGCAATCTAAAAGAGTTTCGAAAAAAATTGGATGCAATTTCAACCTATGCACTTCCGAAAATGAAAGCGTCTGGAATTAAGGTTTTATGGGGAACTGCTAATTTATTTAGTCACCCTAGATATATGAATGGCGCTTCTACTAATCCAGACTTTAATGTTGTTGCATACGCTGGAGCTCAAGTGAAAAATGCACTTGATACAACGATTAAATTGAAGGGTGAAAATTATGTGTTCTGGGGAGGTCGAGAGGGATATATGTCCTTACTCAACACCAATATGAAAAAAGAATTGGACCATATGGCTCAATTTCTACATATGGCTAAAGACTATGCCCGGAAAAAAGGGTTTAAAGGCACTTTTTTCATCGAACCAAAACCAATGGAACCCTCCAAGCATCAGTATGATTTTGATTCGGCTACAGTACTGGGATTCTTAAGAGAGTATGACCTTATGGATGATTTTAAAATTAATGTCGAAGTGAATCATGCAACATTATCCTTGCATACTTTCCAGCATGAATTACAAGTAGCTGCAAATGCTGATGCCCTCGGTTCTATTGATGCTAATAGAGGAGATTATCAAAATGGTTGGGACACGGACCAATTTCCAGTCGACTTGTACGAACTTACCGAAGCAATGTTGGTTATATTAGAGTCTGGAGGAATCAAGGGTGGCGGAGTCAATTTTGATGCTAAAACACGAAGAAACTCCACAGATCTTCAGGATTTGTTTTTCGCTCATATTGGAGGAATGGATAATTTTGCAAGGTCATTATTAATTGCAAATGATATTTTAAAAGAATCTGAATATAAGAAGCTAAGAAGAGAGCGTTATAGATCATTTGAGAGAGGAAATGGAAAGGCCTTTGAAAACGGGAAATTAAAGTTGACCGATTTGGCAAGAATTGCAAACAGTAATAGCGAACCAAAGCAATTATCTGGAAAGCAAGAGTTATTTGAAAACATCATTAACCAATATATTTAATGAAATTGTACCACTTCATACTAACGTGTCTTTTACTTGCAAGTAGCTGTAGCGATTCATCTACTACCACAAACCCTAATCCACAAAATTCGGTAACATTCTCTATTGGAGATACAGCGGCATTCGAACAGGCGGGAGAATCAACATTGACATTCGACATCAATGCATCCGAAGTGCTTACAAGCCCAACGACAATTGAGTATGAAACGAAAGACCTTACGGCAGAAGCTGGTAGTGATTACCAACAAGCGTCTGGTCAGATTACAATGGCGGCTGGAGAACAGAGTACAACAATTCAAGTAACCATTCTATTCGATGACCAAAATGAAGTTGATGAAGCCCTTGAGGTTACAATTAGCAATTCTGGTCAATCAAGCTCAGCAATTGGAATTATAAGAGACAATGATGATCCAGTTTATTCAGAAAGTGGTTACTCTACTGCTGAGTCATTTGCAGGGTATACACTATCCTGGTCAGATGAATTTGAAGGTGAGCAATTGGATATGAACTCGTATACGTTTGAAATGGGAGATGGCTGTCCTAACCTTTGCGGCTGGGGCAATAATGAATTGCAGTTTTATAGAGACGACTCTCAACATACAAATCTGGAAAATGGCAACTTGGTCATCACTGCTAGACAAAATGGCAATGGCTTTAATTCTTCCAGAATAATAACAAAAGGTAAAAGAGAATTCCAGTACGGTCGGATTGACATCAGAGCAAAACTTCCTGAAGGTCAAGGCATTTGGCCAGCAATTTGGATGTTGGGTAGCAATATAGATGAGGTCGGATGGCCAGCTTCTGGAGAAATTGACATTATGGAAATGGTCGGTCATGAACCAAATAGAACGCATGGTACCGCTCACTGGGGAAATAGAGGTGAGAACAGCACCTTTAAAGGCAGTAGTATAACCCTACCTGAAAAATTTTCAGAACGGTTTCATGTGTTTACTTTAGTATGGCAACCAAACTCGTTGGATTGGTATGTTGATGAAGTTAAATTCAATTCATTGACACCGGCTCAAGTCAATGGCTCGTGGAGATTTAATGATCCGTTCTTTTTAATTTTCAATATAGCAGTTGGAGGAAATTGGCCGGGAAGTCCTGATGAAACAACTGTTTTTCCGCAGAGCATGGAAATCGATTATATACGAGTATTTCAGTAAGATGATTATTGGATAAGGAGTATTAAGTATTACCAACTACTTCCACCACCTCCTCCTCCACCAGATCCTACACCTCCGCTAAATCCGCCTCCGCCCCTACCTCCAAATGCGCTGGAAGAATCATCTGCTACAGGAGCACTTGTCATTGTTTTGGTAATTTTATTAACTGAAAAATTGTGACGGAATGTGTCAAAACTTGGATGAGAGTCATACTCTGAATAATACCAATCTGGTGGCGAGGTAAACATAGCTCCCACTTTATCATCCCAGGTTTTATCTAATCCAAATGCAACAACGTAAGGGAATATTTTATTTAGATATAAGGGATCATCAGAGATAACTTTATTTAAATCATTGGGATCAGGATTTGTTAGTGTTGTTTTCAATGATTGCAATTGATCATGTAAAATTAGTCCTCGTTCGTTTTTCTTTGGCTTTGAAGCATGTATTATAAAACATACAATACCAAGTATAATAAATAATATGCCGGAAGCTATTGCCTGCAAAGCAGCAATTGAAGTTATACCTATAAGAATTGATATGATACCAAGTAATAAAAATTTTCCGCTATGGAAAAATTGTTTTGCTTTTTGATCATACAATTTTTTTGATAAAATCTCTCTCTTCAACTTGCCCTTCAAAGATCCAAACATCTCATACATTGTGTTTTCCATATTATGGAGATAAGCGGTATCTCCATCTTTGAAAATGGCATTGAAGAATTCATGTTCATATGGAGATGCACTTGCTGGAAGATCTTCTAATTTCTCAAATCTCATATCGACTTCGCCATCATTTTTTATCGCAGTGATATTTAAATTCTTGTTTGCACCCCAATATGGAATTAATGAAATGAGATCGCTAGAATTTACAGTAAAATCATGGTAGGCTCCAATCTCTGGTGGACTCATGCCTTCCGGCGGATAATATCTTTTTTCAATTATTGTTTTGTGTGTATTGCGCCCACGACTTTTGAATAAAAAGGAAATTGCCGCTATTAACAATAAAGGAATTGGAAATGCTAAGTCTCTTGGATACTCTTTTTTTGGAGTCGCGCGATACGTACTATTCTTTGGCTTTTCTGATAAAATGGAGTTATAATCAAGTGCTGAAAAATAGTATTTGGGGAATTTTATAGCTGCAGTAAGTCCAGCCCCATTTCCAAGTGGATCAAGAGCTTGACCTTCAATTACCTTTTTGCTTATTGAAAGATTAGCATGTTGGTTTAAAGAGCTTCGGGAGCCAGTAAACACTGCAATATCATTAGCATCAAGCGTTATTTCTTCAGGCATATGGATTCTAAAACTTGTTTTATCGATTTCTGCATCCCACTCAAGACCGACTAAATCCCATAGATATTCGTCATGTTCATCGTATGGTGTGATAACATTTTCGACAACATAAGTCAATTCATAAGATTGATTACCTGTTATATATTTTGATGGATCACCTATTCTAATTTCAGACTTTGCTTTGGATTTGCTTAACTTAAATTCTTTGTCCTTTATCGAGATGTTGTCAATTGGTGTATACTGCAACATATTACCAACATCCCTTGTCGTGTGTATTGTTCTTATAATTCCTCTCCTTCTTTTAAAAAATTCAAGATTAATGTTTTCTGTAATCTCAGCTTTACCATCTTTCGTAAGAACGACATCAATGTGATAATCATTAATTATATAATCCTGAGCTAAGCCAATATTGACAACACATGAAAAGAAGAAGCAGAAAAGAATGTATTGATTTCTAGTGAGCATAAATTAATTGTACATTTTACTAACAGGATAGACAATAAAATACAACTAATAATTGACTTGTTTTGAACAGAGAATAATAAGGGATTTAGTTTCGATAATACTTTTTGATACCAAAAATGATCAATGCAATATTCACGAAAGATTTAAAGACTTGCATCATCGTCTGGATGGCATAATTTAACCATTGACCCAAACGATTTAGAGTGCTTTTTAATCCGACTTTACTTTTTTTTTTGAAATAAAGTCATCTGTAAATTGTGAAATAGAATCCGTCATGTCATTCAATTCATCCTCTATTATTCGTCCAATATTTTTGACATTAGCTGGTTCGCCTCTCATGGCCAAACGATCACTAGAAGTCTTTGCTGATGGGACTATAATCCAAAGAATGATGTAGGGGAAAAAGCC